>CAKRPS010000057.1 GCA_934385475.1 uncultured Lachnospiraceae bacterium
TACTTCGCCATATAAAATTGCTGTTCTGTATGAATGCAAGCATTCACAGAAAGCAATTTTGCATGGCTCTGAATAGTATCTACATGTTTAAGGCAGAAGACGCCGAAACTACAAATACATTCACAAAGCATCTGCCTTGCAGGCATATTTGTGGTCTCGGATGCCTCTTCCACCTCACAAACATTCTGGAACAATACACATAACTTTCTAATGGGTAAGAAAAGGGTGGGTAAAGCCGGACATAGTTCCAACCTTACGCCCACCCTATCATCTGCCGTCTTATTTACGAAGACCAAGCCTTTCGATCAGTGCACGATATCTCTCAATATCTTTGTCTTTCAGATATGCAAGCAAACCACGTCTCTGACCAACCATCTTCAGAAGACCTCTTCTGGAATGATGATCCTTCGGGTTCTCTTTCAAGTGCTCTGTCAGCTCCTGGATTCTTGCTGTCAGAACTGCTACCTGTACCTCCGGTGATCCTGTGTCGCCAGGTGTTCTTGCATACTCATTGATAATTGCTGTTTTCTTTTCTTTAGAAATCATGTTTTCTCCTTTCCTGAAGAGGGGTTTCCTCTCAATCGCCTGACACTAAGCATGGGTTGGAGTGTCCCATCCCGAGCATCGGCTTAAATCATACTTTGTCATTTTAACATAGTATGCCTATGTTGTAAAGCCAAAAAATCTAATCCACCAGAATCCTTACCGCCTTGATCGGTGTACGGTAGGATACATTGGAAATCTTGATTCCCGTCTTAGGGCTGCTGGCGTGAATTACCTGTCCTCCGCCGATATAGATCGCCACATGGTTGATCCGGCTTCCGTTTCCATAGAAGATCAAGTCTCCCGGCTGGGCCTCCGATACACTGATCTGCGTACCGCACTTTGCCTGTGCCACAGAATGATGCGGCAGTGTAACTCCGTACTTTTTGAAGACACTCAGGACAAATCCGGAACAGTCCGCACCGTTCGTCAGGCTGGTTCCACCCCATACATACGGATTTCCCAGAAATTCCTTTGCATACTGGCACAGATCGACTCTCACATCAGAAACGCCCTGTCCATAAAGAAGCTCTGTCATCGTGACAGCCGTTCCAAGCTCCGAGCTCACTTCTACATAATCGGCCGATACAAATACTTCCTGATCATCCAGATAAACCTTCACCCAGTCACCGTCTACGTCTGCCACCTCAAGTTCTTCTCCGTTTGGCACCATGGTGATCACTTCTGACTCAGTATTTGCCTCCGCTCTGACCTTGAGGCTGTCCGTTGTGACGGTTGCCACTGTCGTAGCAAGCTCCTGTGCCCGGTGGATAGCTGAAATTCCGGTCATCAGATATTCACAGCTTACATAGCCCTCTACCTTTCCGGACTTGATATGTGCCCATGTGCCATCATTTTCAAGCACTTCACATGCGGCATCCTTCGGAAGCTTGCCTACCAGCTTGCCTTCCTGATCTGCAACCGCACGGATATTCAGATTTCCTTTCTCGACATTTGCAATACCAAGATTGGTATAACCCCAGTTCGCATTCTTTCCCTTTTCATAGGCCTGTGCATACTCTTCTTCTGTCTTGTTGGCACTGATGACCGCATTTGCTCCCACCGGCTCGCCCAGTACATCCTGCACAGATGTTTTTTCTTCCTGCTGTTCTTCTGTTATCAACAGACTATTCTGGGAAAAGCTGTCAAATATGCTTGTTTCCTTTGCCTGTACCGGCATCGCTGTTGCCAGCATAGCGCTGCAGCCTGCCAGAAGGCACAGAACCTTCCATCTCTTCATGGTATATCATCCTTTTGCTTTGTGCGTATAACCTTTTCTTAACTTTTTGTAACACTTTTGTAACAATTACGGTGTTCATTATAGCAAGATTGCCTATGCCTGTCAAGAAAATTGGCTTTCTCACAAAAGGTTTTCACAAAAAATACACACACTCAATAATACTTTCCGGCTTCGATATCCTGTTCCATCTGTGCCTTTAACTCTTCCACACTTCCGAATTTTCTCTCCGGTCTGCGGAACGCAAGCAGCTCTACCTTGATCCTGCTGCCGTAAATATCTCCAGCAAAATCGTACAGATAGGTCTCTACCCCCATCTGTTTCTGTTCGCTTACCGTCGGCTTATATCCTACATTTGAGATGCTTTTGTAGCATTGATCTCCATAAAGCACTCTTGAATAATAGACGCCGTTCGGGGGCAGAAGCTTCTCTCCTGGTGGAAGCAGATTGGCCGTCGGCATACCGATGGTTCTTCCAAGGTGTCTGCCATGTTCTACCTGTCCGCTCACACTGTAGGGTTCTCCAAGCATTCTATGAACAAGCTCCATCTCTCCTTCTCTCACCGCTTCCCTTATCCGGGTAGAGCTGACCTCCTGACCGTCTACCATAACCTTATCAATGATCTCTATGTGGTAGTCATACGTCTGCGCATACTGTTTCAACAGCTCATAATTTCCTGCTCCCCGTTTTCCAAAAGAGACATCTGCACCTGCACAGATATAAGCTGCACGCATCTGTCCTGCCAGATATTTTTCGATAAACTCTTCCGGCTCTGTCGCCGCCGTCTCGTGATTCAATGGAAATTCTATCAGGACATCGACTCCCATCCGCTCAAAGAGCTCTCTTTTTTCCCATTTGGTAGACAGTTCCTTACTGTCTCCTCCAAAGAAAGCACCTGCTGAGAGATCAAAGGTAAACGCCGTTGCCAACAGGCCTTTCTTCTTCTGTTCCACGATCTCTTCCAAAAGCTTTCTGTGTCCCAGGTGGATTCCATCAAACTTACCGATGGCGACCGCACTTCGTCCCTCTAACCGGAAATCCGTTGTGTTTTCTATAATCCGCATGATACTCCTCATTTCTTTGCAAGCTCTTTGCACATTTATGCCTTACGTCAGAAACATCTTCACCGGCTTTAGCACCTTTTCCTGTGCCTGATAGGCGTATATGCCATAAAAATGCTGTCTGCTGTCATAGACCCTCACCTGCTCGTCCGGCTTCAGATCATACGCCTCTGCGAGCTGCCGTGCTGTCAGCCTGTTGCCGTTCTGAACCAGGCCTTCCCCTGCCGCATTGACACAGACCGCCCGGTCCTGCGCAAATATGGCATCCGGCTTCACCAGGATCTCTTCGACTCTGTTCTCATCCCGCAAAGTTTCAAGCTGCGACAGGGTAAGCGCATCTTCCTCCCTGAAAATACCGACCCTGCTTCTTGTCAAAGCCTGCATCGCCCCGCCGACACCAAGCTTTTCCCCGATATCATGGCAGAGAGTTCTGATGTAGGTTCCCTTGGAACAGACAACACGCATTGTCACGATTGGAAGCTTCATCTCCTGAATCTCCAGTTCCTCAATCGTCACCTTTCTCGCCTTGCGCTCCACTTCTTTTCCTTCTCTTGCCAGTTCATAGAGTTTTTTGCCATTTACTTTCAGTGCCGAGTACATAGGCGGAATCTGCTCATATTGTCCTACGAAGTTCAGAATGATATCCCGGACCTTCTGCCCGTCAAGGCTTGCCAGTTCTTCCGGTGATGCCATTTTCAGCACCGCTCCCGACATGTCCTGCGTGTCTGTCTCCACACCCAGCCGCATTACTGCCCGGTATTCCTTATTCCAGTCCGTCAGCATATCACACAGTTTCGTTCCTGCTCCCAGACATACCGGGAGAACCCCCACCGCATCCGGATCAAGCGTTCCCGTATGTCCGATCTTTTTCTGTCTGAGGATGCCGCGTAGCTTTGCCACGACATCGTGGGAGGTATATCCAGCCTCTTTATATACGTTTATGATTCCGTTATACATCATTTCACCATAACCTAATAAGGCGGGCAACGTATCGCCCGCCTAGTCTCTCTTTACATTTCCAGTTGCGCCGCAATCTCTATCGACAGATTGTTGATGTTGTCGTGACAGGTGCCGTTCATCGTACAGCCGGCTGCCCTGACATGACCGCCACCGCCGAATTTGACCGCAACTGCCGCCACATCCACTTTTCCTTTGGAACGCATGCTGACTTTGTATTCCAACGTTCCGGTCTCATACATGAAAATGGCACACTCTACATCCTTAACCACGATAAGCTGGTTGATGATCCCATCCAGGTCCTTGGAATTCACCTGATAGAAATCCATCATCTTCCGGTTTATCACGCTGACAATGCAGCGGTTATCCATAAATCTTACGCTCTCCAGAATGGCTCTTCCCATGATCTGACTCTGTACATAAGATTTCTCATAAAATGTCTCATCGATCAGCTTCGAGAAGTCAAATCCAAATTTAATAAGCTCTGCTGCAACCTGAAGGGTTCTAGGAGACGTGTTGGAATAACGCAACACGCCCGTGTCATGGATCACGCCGATATAAAGTGCCTTTGCCACCGGCTCATCCACTTTCGCCGGATCTAACAGATCATACAGCAGCTCCGAAGTTGAACTTCTCTCCGGCTCCACCACATTGATATCTCCACAGCCTGCATTGCTGATATGATGGTCGATATTGATCTTCTTGCCGGCGTTTCTGAAAAGCTCTGCCGCCTCGCCCAGTCTCTCCTCATCGCAGTCAAGTGCAAAAAACACATCATACTTTTTGCCTTTGCTTACTTCTGTTTTAATTTCCTGTACTCCATCGATACAGTCAAAGATTGCTGCCGGTTTCTCCAGATATACATCGATCTGAGCCTTCGGCAGTTCCTTTTTCAGATACAGGTACAGACCCATACAGGAGCCCACACAGTCCCCGTCAGGCCGTACGTGTCCGCTGATGCCGATTGTCGCGGCATCCTTTACCTCATCTATAATCCTCATAACTACTCTCCCGCATTCTCCGAAGGACCCTTGTCCTTATTCACCTCATCGATCAGCTTCGACATATTCACTCCATATGCGATAGACTGATCCATAATAAAGGTAATCTGCGGCGTATTTCGCAGGTTTACCGTCTTGGCAAGCTGACTGCGGATATAGCCTTCTGCACTGTTCAGTCCTGCGAGGGTATCCGCCTGTGCCTTTTCATCTCCGTACACGCTGATCCATGCCTTACAGGTTTTCAGATCCGGTGCGACCTCCACTGCCACCACGGAAGTCATCGGTGCAATCCTTGGGTCCTTGATCTCTCCCCTTATGATCTCTGCAAGCACACGCTGTACTTCTCCATTGATCCGGGTATTCTTCACACTGTTCTTTCGCATTTATCAATCACCCTGCCTCTCTATAGCTCCGGGAACTAAACTCCCGGAGCATGTTGTTGCGGTTCCTATCTCGGAACCTCTACCATAATATATGCTTCTACAATATCAAGCTCCTGCATCTTGTCAAAGCCGTCAAATACAAGACCACACTCATAGCCTGCCTTAACCTCCTTGACATCGTCTTTGAATCTCTTCAGGGATGCCAGTTCGCCTTCATATATCTGCTCACCCTCTCTGGTGATACGGATCTTGCAGCCTCTCTGGAATACGCCGTCCAGCACATAAGAACCGGCAATATTACCGATTGCGGATGCCTTAAAGATCTGACGTACCTCTGCGTGGCCGATTACCTTTTCTTCATAGACAGGATCAAGCATACCCTTCATGGCTGCCTCAATATCCTCAATAGCCTGGTAAATAACCTTATACAGTCTTACATCGACGCCCTCACGTTCTGCGATTGCCTTAGCTGTAGCATCCGGTCTTACATTAAATCCGATAATGATCGCGGAAGATGCGGAGGCAAGTGTCACATCGGACTCGTTGATCGCGCCAACGCCTCCGTGGATACATTTTACAACGACCTCTTCGTTGGAAAGCTTAAGCAGACTCTGCTTAACGGCTTCCACACTACCCTGTACGTCTGCCTTGACGATCAGGTTCAGCTCCTTCAGATTGCCCTCCTGGATCTGGCTGAACAGGTCATCCAGAGACATTCTGGTCTTGGTATCTGCAATCATCTCTTCCTTATGCTGCGCCTTGTAGGTCTCTGCATAGGACTTCGCTGTCTTATCGTTCTCGTGTACGATAAATACCTCACCGGCACTTGGCACATCGGAAAGACCCAGGATTTCTACCGGAGTAGAAGGACCTGCCTCCTTCACTCTTCTTCCCTTGTCATCCACCATAGCTCTTACCTTGCCATGGCTTGCACCTGCAGAAATAAAATCTCCCACATGCAGTGTACCCTTCTGTACAAGCACCGTGGCAACCGGTCCGCGTCCCTTATCCAGCTCAGCCTCGATGACAAGACCTCTTGCATTACGGTTCGGATTTGCCTTTAACTCAAGAATTTCCGCTGTCAGCAGGATTGTCTCAAGAAGGTTTTCGATTCCTTCACCGGATTTTGCCGATACGGGAACAAACTCTGTCGATCCGCCCCAGTCTACCGGAATCAGCTCATATTCTGTCATTTCCTGTTTAACACGGTCGATATTGGCATTGGGCTTATCAATCTTGTTGACTGCTACAATAATCTCAATTCCTGCTGCCTTGGCATGGTTGATCGCCTCGATGGTCTGCGGCATTACACCGTCATCTGCTGCCACTACAAGAACAGCAATATCTGTGGAATTGGCACCACGCATACGCATGGCCGTAAATGCCTCATGTCCCGGTGTATCCAGGAAAGTGATGCTCTCACCCTTTACATTGACTGTATAGGCACCGATTGCCTGTGTAATTCCACCTGCTTCTCTATCTGTCACATTAGTCTTACGGATTGCATCCAGAAGGGAAGTTTTACCGTGGTCTACGTGTCCCATTACACAGATGACGGGCGGTCTCTTGACCATATCTGCCTCGTCCTCTTCGTCCTCTTTCAGAAGTTCCTCGATTACATCGATCTTCTCTTCCTTCTCACAGATGATCTCATATTCGATTGCGATATTCTCTGCATCCTCGAAGGAAATCTCAGAGTTCACCGTCACGATCTGTCCCTGTAAAAACAGCTTCTTGATGATCACAGAAGGCTGGATCTTCATCTTATCAGCCAGTTCTTTGATCGTCAGGCTCTCCGGAACCGTGATAACCTTGATCTGCTCTGTTTCCTTCTCTTCCACTTTCTTCTCCGGCTTGATAAATCTTCCGGCTTTGTTGCGGTTCTTTAATGCAGCTTCGTCCTCCTCATAGATCATATCCTTCTTGGAGCGCTTGTCTCTGTCCGCATTTGCCCTGCGCTTTTCGTCTTCCCTGTGCTTCTCCATGTCCTTGCCGGGATTCTCGGGCATAAAGTCCTTCTGACCGTTATTTTTCTTAAATCGATTGTCCGGCCCGCCATTTCCTCTCTGAGGGCGGTCATTATTTCCATTGCCGCGGTTAAAGCCTGAAGGAGCACCGCCGCCCCGACGATCATTCTGATTGTTGTTATAGCCCCCGCGATTCTGGTTTTCATTTCTTCTGTTATCGCCGCCATAGCTTCTTCTCTCCTGATTACCCTGCCGCTGTGTTCCTGCTGGACGGTCCTGATTTACCGGGCGGTCCTGATTTGTAGGACGTTCCTGGTTCGCAGGGCGCTCATTTGCCTGCCGCTGCTGTCTTTCCATATTTTCCTTGTCACGTCTTTGCTGCTCAAGTCTGCGCTCCTGCTGCTGACGCTGACGCACCTCATACGGCTCTGCTGTCACCGGAATAGGCTTCTGAGTCGGTCTGATGATCTTATGCGGTACGTTCTGTGCCTGCACCGGACGTGCACCGTTGTTCTTCGGCCTTCTGTCGCCGTAGCCACCGTTGCCATTGCCGCCCTGATTGTTCTGTGCGGGGCGTTGTCCCTGCATCTTGGAATTATGAGGGTTGCTCACGAAGATAATCTTCTTCTTTTTGGGTGCCTCCGTCTTCTGTGCCGCCTCTTTTTCCTGTCCTTTGTCCTCCGCTTTGGCCGGAGCTGCCTTCTCTTCCACAGGAGCTTCTACCTTTGCGGGTTCTTCTTTCTTACCAAAATGATTTCTTACGGCTGCGATCGCCTCATCCTCGATGGAACTCTGCGCTGCCTTCACTTCATATCCTTTATCCTGCAAAAAAGCAATCAGCTCCTTGCTCTGCTTCTCAAGCTCCTTTGCCAGCTCATGTACCTTCATTTTCGCCATGCTCACTACCTCCAACTATCTCGATTCCTGCAACTGCTCCGCGCAGTCTTCCGAATCCTTCAAATGTTTCTGTATCGAATCTGCAAATCCCACATCTGTCACCGCCAGAGAAGTTCGCTCTTCCTTCCCCATCGCATGCCCCAGCACTTCCTTTTCTCCGTATATCAGGTAGGGCACCTCATAGAATTTACACATATTACTGAATTTCTTCTTGGTGTTATCGGAGGCATCCCGGGCTATCATGACCAGACATGCCTTACCGCTTTTGACCGCCTGCTCTGTTGCAAATCCTCCACTGACAACATTTCTGGAGCGTGTGGCCAGCCCCAGGAGCGACAACACCTTATCCGGTCTGCCTGCGCTATTGTGACTCATTTTCCACAAACTCCTTCTCCAGTTCTTCATACACTTCCTGCGGAATCGACATCTTAAAGGATCTCTCCAGTCCTTTATTTTTCCGCGCCTTCTGCAGACACTCGGCTGACTTACAAAGATAAGCCCCTCTGCCGTTCTTCTTGCCGGTCATGTCTAACAGGATCGGTCCCTCCGCACTTTTCAGAACCCTCATCATCTCTTTCTTATCCTTCATCTCGCCACAGCCCACACACTGCCGCATGGGGATTTTCTTCATTGTCCCACCGCCTTTCTGCTGCATCTGTTCTTATTTCATATGAAACTGTGCAGATGCTTATTCATCTATTTCAGCGTTTTCCGTACTTTCTGTCTCTTCTGCCTCGTAAGACTCCTGCACTTCTTCCTCAGCCGGATACTCTTCATCATATCCTTCTTCGTACTCATCCTCGTCATAGACATAGTCTTCATACCGGAATCCAGGTGCATCCTTTGCCTGTGTCTCACTCTTAATATCAATCTTGTAGCCGGTCAGTCTTGCTGCCAGTCTCGCATTCTGTCCTTCCTTACCGATTGCAAGGGAAAGCTGATAATCCGGTACAACTACCTTCGCTGTCTTCTCGTCCGGATCAGCAAATACAGCAACGATCTTTGCCGGGGAAAGAGCATTCTGGATCAGGTTACCCGGATTCTCATCCCAGTTGACAATATCGATCTTCTCACCGCAGAGTTCATCCACAATGGAATTGACTCTGGCACCGTTGATACCTACGCAGGCTCCCACCGCATCCACATTCGGATTGTTGGAACGAACTGCAATCTTGGTTCTGCTTCCGGCCTCTCTGGCAATGCTCATGATCTCTACGGTTCCGTCCTTGATCTCCGTAACCTCTGCCTCGAACAGTCTCTTTACGAGCTCCGGATGGGTACGGCTTACCAGAATCCTCGGCCCCTTCGGTGTGTTCTTAACCTCGAGGATATATACCTTGATACGGTCTGTCGGTTTGAAGTTCTCTCCTCTGACCTGCTCGCTCTCATTCAGGATGGCATCTGCTTTTCCCAGATTGATAGAGATGTTTCTTCCGATATAGCGCTGTACGATTCCCGTTACAACATCTCTCTCTTTCTCAAAATACTGGTTGTAGATAACACTTCTCTCTTCCTCACGAATCTTCTGCAGGATCACATTCTTTGCGTTCTGTGTTGCGATTCGTCCAAATTCTTTAGACTTGATCTCTACATGGAGCATGTCGCCAAGCTTTGCCTTCTTGGAGATCTTCTGTGCATCCTCCAGAGAGATCTGCAACACGTCATCCTCCACCTCTTCAACCACTTCCTTCTCCGCATAGCAGAGAAAATCACAGGTATCTCTGTCAATCTCTACCTTTACGTTATCTGCCTTTCCGAAGTGATTCTTGCAGGCCGTGATCAGCGAATTTTCAATCGCCTCAAAAAGAGTCTCCTTGCTGATCTCTTTCTCTTTTTCAAGAATGTCAAGTGCCTCCATTAACTCCTTATTCATTTTCCGTTATCCTCCTATTCTATCTCCGTATTTTAACAATATCCTCTAAAAATCCAGTGCAAGCCGGATCAGTGCGATCTCTTTTCTCTCAAAAGTCCGTTCGCCCTGTTCCTCTTCTATCGTCACCGTCCTGTCGTCAAAGCTCTTCAAGACACCGCAAAATTCTTTCTGCTTATCGATCGGCTTATAGGTTTTGATCTCCACCTCTTGTCCGAGACTCTTCTCCAGATGTCTGTCTTTTTTCAGGGTTCTTCCAAGCCCCGGGCTGCTGACCTCCAGAATGTAGGCATCCTCTATGAAGTCCGTCCGATCCAGTTCGTCCGACAACGCTCTGCTGACATTCTCACAGTCATTGATATTAACGCCTTCCGGCTTGTCAATATATGCTCTGAGATACCAGTCATTGCCTTCTTTTACATATTCCACATCATAGATGTCTACACCGTTCTTCTCCGCAATGGGAAGTAAAAGTTCTTCCGTCTTTGCTTCATAGCTTTCTCTCTTTGACATGTTTTCCTCCCGCTTTTTCGTTTGCGTGTTCTGATTTCCTATTACACACGAGCATTTTCCTATTACATAAAAAAGTGGACTCGCAAGCCCACTTTTTACCTTCGTAACATCTTAAATCTTATAAAGTATAGCACCGTTACAATTTCTTTGCAAGGCTTTGGTTTAAAAAACTTGAAATACCTGTCAGGTTATCCAAATATTGACACATCTTTTTGCATCTATTACTCTATTACTATATATACTTCAAATCGCTCAGAAACGGAGACTACCATGAACAAAAAGATAAATTTCACGTTACTTTGCCACCTTTTCCAAAGCTTTCTTACCACCTGGGCACTGATGAAAGCTGCCCGCATGGAACCCGGCAACATCCTCACTTTTGTCTTTTTTCTTCTGGTCTTTTTCTTTTACCGCCACGTGAGCAGACGGCTTAATCAGGTAAATCTCTTTTTACTGGATCAGTCCCGGATTGCCCCGGATATCGAAGAAGATTCTATTGTACATTCCGCAAACACCAACCGTGTTTCCCTGATCCTTTCCCTGATCTTTACCCTGCTGTACATGCTGGTAGATTATCCACACTATATTGAATTGCTCACGAACAGCGCTTTCCGTCTGGGTATCATAGCGATCACCTTCAGCGGATTTACTATCCTGTTTTATTATCTTCTGAAGTTTCTCTTCTCCTACACCTGCAATATCTCACGGCTGGAGGAGGTTCTTCTCACCCGGTATCAGAACACACCCTACCAATGTTCCTGCCGGAACCAGAAGCTGTCCGTTGTTCTTTCTGCTCTCGTCAACTTCTACAGGAACCACACAGCGCTCAGTTCATTCCTGATCTGTCTTCTGTGCTGGCTTCCGTATTATCTCTATCAATATCCCGGCATTATGACTCCGGACAGTATCAATCAGTTCGAGCAGGTTCTGGGTGTAATTCCCTACAACAATCATCATCCCTGGTCCCACACTATGATATTTGCCCTTCTCTATAAGGCTGCTTTTGCGATTACCGGAGATATGGTTGTCTCTGTCGGTTTCTATACCCTGGTACAAATGTGTCTGCTCTCCGCAAGTATGGCTTTCTTTATCAGCACTCTCCGTCAGCAAAGGATTCGTCCTTTTATCCTTTTACTGTTCACCGCCTTCTATGCCCTGATCCCCTATCATGCCGTCTTTTCCGTAACTATCTGGAAAGATATTCCGTTCGCAGCGGCTGTGCTGTTTTTCAGCTGCCTGCTTCTGCGCCTGATCCTTCACAAAAGCCTTCGGGCTCATGAAATGGTACTTTTTCTGCTCTCCGGCATGATGATCTGTCTGTTCCGCAGCAATGGCTGGTATGCGTTTCTTGTCGTTGTTCCTTTCCTGCTGTTCTTTTTCCGGAAACAAAAAAGACAGGTCTATCCCTGTCTGCTTGTGACGCTGTTTCTCTGCGTCCTTATCAAATACCCGGTTATGAACCATTTTCAGGTGACACAGCCCGATCTGATTGAATCACTCTGTATCCCGACCCAGCAGATTGCCGCGGTACTCTGTAACGACCGTGAACTGACTACAGAAGAACGCAGCCTGATCGAGAACGTAGTTGATCTGACCTATATCAAAGACCTGTACAATCCAACCTTCGCCGACAACATGAAGGAACTCGTGCGAGCCGGCAATCCGGAATATCTCGCCTCCCACAAAAAGGAATTTTTGCAGCTTTGGATATCTCTTGGCCTTCGCTACCCTAAGGACTATCTGGACTCCTACATTAAGCAGACCTATGGTTACTGGTATCCAGACTCTTTCTATCTCGTAGCCGAGGCAGAGGGTGTCAGTGCCACAGAGCTCGGTGTCTCCACCAGACATCTGATCGGCGGGCCCCTCGTCGTCAAGGGAAAAGAAATTGCCATTAAGCTGGGAAGTATCGTTCCCATCTATGGCATGCTCTGGAGTATGGGTGTTGCCTGCTGGTTTCTTCTCTTTAGCGTGGGAACCGTCCTTGTACGGCGTGAGATGCGTAAGCTCCTGTGCTATCTGCCAAGTATCCTTCTCCTTCTTACGGTGCTGATCGCCACGCCGGTTGCCACAGAATTCCGCTATGTCTATTTTATGGTATACAGCATGCCATTTTATCTGATAACAGCCATGCTGCCGTATCAGTCCGATAAATCAGCACAGTAGTTTCGCCACTTACTTACCACTTTTATAATAAGACCCAAATGGCACATAGACATTCCCATAAGTTATATATTAGCAACACATAAAAATCAATCTCAAAATAAACATTGTAAATGAAAGGGAATGGTACAACTA
>CAKRPS010000058.1 GCA_934385475.1 uncultured Lachnospiraceae bacterium
GTTTTATACCGGGTATCAGACCTGGAAAGCCTACCACAGAATATCTGACAAAGATACTCAACTACATTATTTTCATTGGAGCAGTCGGACTTACGATCGTATGTGTAGTACCGTATTTCTTTAACGGAGTATTCGGTGCAAGCGTATCCTTCAGCGGAACAAGCCTTATCATCATTGTGAGTGTTGTTCTTGAGACGATCAAACAGATTGAATCTCAGATGCTGGTTCGTAACTACAAGGGATTTTTGAACGATTAATATGTTAAGAGTAGTAGGGACGGCTGTGAAGAGTACGTCCCTACTGTTTATATGAAAGGTATGGTTTTCCTATGAAGATTATAATGTTAGGCGCTCCTGGTGCCGGCAAGGGTACACAGGCGAAAATGATTGCAGAGAAATACAGTGTTCCGCATATTTCCACAGGAGATATCTTCCGTGCAAATATCAAAGAAGGAACAGAGCTTGGAAAAGAAGCAAAGCAGTACATGGATCAGGGACTTCTGGTTCCCGATGAACTGACCGTGAAGATCCTGCTTGACCGTGTGGCAAAGGATGACTGCAAGAACGGATATGTTCTGGACGGATTCCCGAGAACAATCCCGCAGGCAGAGGTGCTTGACAAGGCACTGACAGAGCTTGGTGACAAGATCGATTATGCGATCGATGTAGACGTTCCGGACGAGAACATTATTAAGAGAATGGGCGGCAGACGCGCATGTCTTTCCTGCGGAGCAACCTATCACATTGAGCATGTTCCTCCGAAGAAAGAGGGTATCTGTGACAAGTGTGGAGCAGAGCTTGTACTTCGTGATGATGACAAGCCGGAGACCGTTAAGAATCGTCTTGACGTATATCATAAGCAGACACAGCCGCTTATCGATTTCTACACAAAGAAGGGTGTTCTCAAGACCGTAGACGGTACACAGGACATGAAGGATGTATTTGCTTACATCGTAGAGATTTTAGGTTAAAAGTAGATTTGGAAAGAAGGTATCAGAATGGCTGTGACGATAAAGTCAGCTAGAGAAATTGAATTGATGAGAGAGGCAGGACGGATTCTTGCGCTGGTACATGAAGAACTGGAGAAAATAATCCGCCCCGGAATTTCCACCAAGGAGATTGACAGGGTATGTGAGGAACTTATCCGGAGCTATGGATGTACCCCTAATTTTCTGAACTATCAGGGATATCCCGGATCGGTCTGCGTATCGGTCAACGAGGAAGTGGTGCATGGCATTCCTACGGAGCAGCATATCATCAAAGAGGGCGATATCGTCAGCCTGGATACCGGTCTTATCTATCAGGGGTATCACTCCGATGCGGCAAGAACCCACGCCGTGGGAGAGATAAGTGAGCAGGCAAAGCAGTTGATCGATGTGACCAGACAGAGTTTTTTTGAAGGAATCAAAATGGCAAAAGCCGGGAATCATCTGTTTGATATCTCGAACGCGATTGATGCCTATATCAAGCCGTATGGCTATGGGATTGTGAGAGACCTGGTCGGACATGGAATCGGAACGCATCTCCATGAGGAACCGGAGATCCCCAACTTTGCACAGAAACGCAGGGGACTGCGGTTACAGCCGGGAATGACTCTGGCAGTGGAGCCGATGGTGAATATCGGTACGCCGAATGTAAAGTGGATGAAGGATGGCTGGACGGTCATCTCGGCGGATCATTCCCTGTCAGCGCATTATGAGAACACCATTCTGATTACAGAGGGTGAGCCGGAAATCCTGAGTCTCAGGGCATGATTTTCCGGCAAAGAGAATCTGCGGCGACAGGTTCAACGGCAGCGCACAGGGTGCGTTGTAGAAGAGAAGAAATCCTTCCGGAATAACAGATCACGGAAGCAGGGAGGAACATATGGTAGGAATGCTTGCAACCTCCAGAGCGGGGCATGATAAGGACACCACATATGTCATAATCAGAGAAGAAAAAGAATACGTATATTTGGCGGATGGTCATCTGAAGACAGTTGATCAGCCTAAGAGAAAGAATAAGAGACACATACAGATTATCAAGAAGGTACAGCTTCAGAAAAATGGGGATGCGTGGAGTGATCCGGAAATTGTAAAAATCCTCAAAGAATATCACAAAAATCTTGACAGAGAAGATAATTAAACTTTATCTTATATAGGAAATCAGTATTATGGCATGAAAGAGGAGGAAACAAATGTCAAAAGCCGATGTTATTGAAATCGAAGGAACTGTAGTTGAAAAGTTACCCAATACGATGTTCCAGGTAAAACTTGAAAATGGACACGTGGTGTTGGCACATATAAGCGGCAAGCTGCGTCAGAATTTTATTCGTATCCTGCCCGGTGATAAGGTGACTTTGGAATTATCACCCTATGATTTATCCAAGGGAAGAATTATCTGGAGAGATAAGTAAAATAAGTAAAAAACTTCAGAAATTCCCTTGCATACGTGATACTTCCGTGTTATAATGTAAAACGGTCTTTTTGAAAGGAGGGTTTGAGATGAAAGTCAGATCATCAGTAAAACCGATTTGCGAAAAATGCAAGGTCATTAAAAGAAAAGGAAAGATCAGAATTATCTGTGAGAATCCGAAGCACAAACAGGTACAAGGTTAATCCCTGAAAGAAGTTGATAGGGGTTCTTGTATGGATATTATGAGCGGCTGCAGTACCGTTCTTTTGTCATGTTCTGGAAAATGTTTCCGGCAGACAGACGGTTACTGATTATAATATAGATGGAAGAGCCTGTGGGAAAATACTTTTTGATACCAACCTGTGTTTGGAAAGATCGGATACTTTGATCCGATTGGGTAGAACCTACCCCAATCAATTAGTGTGCAGATGTACATTTGAAATGTACATGGAATTGCAAAGAAAATGGAGGAAACGTAAATGGCTCGTATTGCAGGTGTTGACTTACCTAGAGAAAAACGTGTAGAGATTGGATTAACTTACATCTACGGAATTGGTAGAGTAAGTGCTGACAAGATTCTGGAGGCAGCAAATGTTAATCCTGATACCCGTGTCAGAGAACTTACTGACGATGAAGTAAAGAGACTTGCAGAAGTAATCGACAAAGATTACACAGTAGAAGGTGATTTGAGAAGAGAGATCGCGCTCAACATCAAGCGTCTTCAGGAAATCGGATGCTACAGAGGTATCCGTCATAGAAAGGGACTTCCGGTTCGTGGTCAGAAGACAAAGACCAATGCCAGAACAAGAAAAGGTCCTAAGAGAACTGTAGCAAACAAGAAGAAATAAGTAACAGGTAATAGAAAGTAATTATTCAGGAGAAAGTAGGTTAGTTTATCATGGCTAAAAAAGTTGCAAAAAAAGTAACAAAAAAGCGTATAAAGAAAAACGTTGAACATGGACAGGCACATATTCAGTCTTCTTTCAACAATACCATCGTTACTCTGACAGATAACGAAGGTAATGCTCTTAGCTGGGCAAGTGCTGGTGGTCTTGGATTTAGAGGTTCAAAGAAATCTACTCCATATGCAGCACAGATGGCTGCAGAAACAGCTACAAAGGCTGCTTTAATTCATGGTTTAAAGACAGTAGACGTTATGGTTAAGGGACCTGGTTCAGGTCGTGAGGCTGCTATCCGTGCATTACAGGCATGCGGTCTTGAAGTAACAAGCATCCGTGACGTAACACCTGTACCTCACAATGGATGCCGTCCGCCTAAGAGACGTCGTGTATAGTAAAGTAATTTTACGTAACCAAAACTTGGATGAAGGCGCGTATGCGTTGTAAACAAAAATCAGAAAGGAGCCAGAACAATGGCAGTAAACAGAGTTCCTGTATTAAAGAGATGCAGATCCCTTGATTTAGATCCTACTTATTTAGGATATGACAAAAAGTCTAACAGAACATCCGCAAGAGCTGGAAAGAAAGTAAGTGAGTACGGACTTCAGCTTCGTGAGAAGCAGAAAGCAAAATTCATTTACGGTGTACTTGAGAAGCCTTTCAGAAACTACTATGAGAAGGCCGACAGAATGAAAGGTATGACCGGTGAAAACCTCATGGTTCTGCTTGAGAGCAGACTGGACAGCGTAGTGTTCAGAATGGGATTCGCAAGAACCAGAAGAGAAGCAAGACAGATCGTAGATCACAAGCATTTCCTTGTAAACGGAAAGGCTGTAAATATCCCGTCTTACATTGTTAAAGCCGGTGATGTGATCGAAGTAAGAGAGAAATCCAAATCTCTGCAGAGATATAAGGACATTCTTGAAGTGACAGCAGGAAGACTCGTTCCGGAGTGGCTTGATGTAGATCAGGAAGCAATGAAGGGTACTGTAAAGTATCTTCCTACAAGAGAATTGATTGATGTTCCGGTAAACGAAATGCTTATCGTCGAGTTGTATTCTAAGTAATAAATATTGATGTAAGTGTTTGCATATTTCCAGAAATTACTGGAAAAGGAGGGTATTTGAGTGTTTGATTTTGAGAGACCAAATATTGAAGTAGTAGAAATCTCAGAAGACAAGAAGTATGGTAAATTTGTTGTAGAGCCTTTGGAAAGAGGCTATGGCATTACCCTTGGCAATTCTCTTAGAAGAATCATGCTTTCTTCCTTACCGGGCGCAGCAGTGAGTCAGGTGAAGATCGAAGGCGTGTTACACGAGTTCAGTTCCATCCCGGGAGTTAAGGAAGATGTAACTGAGATCATCATGAACATCAAGAGTCTCGCAATTAAGAATAACAGTGATACGAACGAGGCAAAGACAGCATACATTGAGTATGAAGGGGAAGGGGTAGTAAGAGCATCTGATATCCAGACAGATCAGGATATCGAAATCCTGAACCCGGATCTTGTCATTGCAACCCTGAGCGGAAAAGATACAAAGCTCTATATGGAATTGACGATCACAAAGGGCAGAGGCTACGTTAGTTCAGATAAGAACAAAACAGAAGATTTACCGATTGGTGTCATTGCGATTGACTCCATTTACACACCGGTTGAGAGAGTAAATGTAACCGTAGAGAATACCCGTGTGGGACAGATTACAGATTTTGATAAGCTGACCCTTGACGTGCACACAAACGGTACATTGGTTCCTGATGAGGCAGTCAGCCTTGCAGCAAAGGTGCTGAGTGAGCACCTGAGCCTTTTCATTGATCTTTCCGAAAATGCCAAGACCGCAGAAGTCATGGTAGAGAAGGAAGACGATGAAAAAGAAAAGGTTCTGGAAATGAGCATTGATGAGTTAGAGCTTTCTGTTCGTTCCTACAACTGCTTAAAGAGAGCCGGTATCAATACGGTAGAAGAATTGACAAACAAGACTTCTGAGGACATGATGAAGGTTCGTAACCTTGGTCGTAAGTCCCTTGAAGAGGTACTTGCAAAGTTAAAAGAATTAGGTTTACAGCTGAATCCCAGTGATGAGACTCAATGAAGAGGATATACAGAGTAAGACCAACGCGCATCTGTCTATCAACTCATAATGGAACAAGATAACGCATTCGGTGTGTAAGGCCAAAGCGCGATGCCGGATGTACCATGGCGGAGGGAACTCCACCGATGAGAAAGGAGCCTAAAATGGCAAAATACAGAAAACTTGGCAGAACAGCCGATCAGAGAAAAGCATTACTTAGAAGTCAGGTAACAGCACTTCTTCACAACGGTAAGATCGTTACCACAGAAGCTAAGGCAAAAGAGGTTCGCAAAATTGCGGATGGTCTTATCGCTCTTGCAGTAAAAGAGAAAGACAATTTCGAGACTGTTAAGGTGCAGGCAAAGGTTGCCCGTAAAGACAAGGACGGCAAGAGAGTAAAAGAAGTTGTAGATGGTAAGAAAGTTACCGTATATGACACAGTTGAGAAAGAGATCAAGAAGGATATGCCTTCCAGATCCCACGCAAGAAGACAGATGTTAAAGGTTTTATATCCTGTAACAGAAGTTCCTGCAACAGCTGCTGGAAAGAAGAAAGCTACCAAGGAAGTTGATCTTGTAGCAAAGCTTTTTGATGAGTATGGTGCTAAGTACGCAAGCCGTAACGGTGGTTACACAAGAATCATCAAGATTGGACCTCGTAAGGGCGATGCAGCAATGGAAGTTGTACTGGAGTTAGTATAATAGACCAACAAAAAACCTGCTTTTGATAAGCAGGTTTTTTTATGCCCTGAAAAGGGGGACAGAAATTATTGTTCCAATGCCTTTTGGAAATGCTGGTAGTCTTTGCAGGAGTTCCAATCGCCGCCCCAGGTAAAGCCGTGGACCTTGAAAAGCTTATAGCACAGATCGTTTTCATCAATCTTGTAAGGAAAATCCTTGCTCCGGTCTGCATAGGTTTCGCTGCCCGGAGGAGAGATGTAGTTGCTTCCGTCCGGATTTCTGCCAAAGACAACATACGGATTGTAGAAAGGATTGATGTCGATCGCCAGGCCATAGGCATGCTTGGAAAGACTGTCAGTACCGTCTACAACGCGGTAGTTAAAGCAAGAGGTATTATTGTCTGCCATGGAGAGTGTATCATCTCCATTGTATTCGTCAATCAGGCAGATTCGCTCAAGCTGATATTCATTTAAGTACAATTCATAGAAAATTTCCACCATATCCTGCGCAATAGCTTTGTTACAGATCAGTTCGCCTTCCTGTTCTTTATAGTCAAAGTCGATATAAAGAACCCGGACATAGCGAAGATCATCATAGGAGACTGCCGGAGTATCCTGATCAGCCATAATGTTGATGGCGGGGACAGCGGCATCCGCGGCAAGCTCCTCGCGGATCGGATAAGAAATACCTGTAATGCGTGCGATAATGTCGTCACCCAAAGGCTGATAGTAAAAGCCGGGTTTGTAGATAGTACGTTCCGGTTCAAGATTCATTTCTTCTTCCTCCATAGCTTGATCATTTTCGGAGACAGATGTAGGTGCCACATCTTCTTTTTTAGTATATGAAGAAGAGAGGTCCGTGGTTTCTGATGGAAGTTGATCGGAAGAGACGGCGGACGGTTTATCGGTGCTTCCGTAGGCCAGTTCCGGGTTGCTCCGGGCATATTCCTCCAGGGTTTCCGATGAAGTCAGGACATGTGCCAGAAAGGCGCATATCAGGACCAGGAGCAGCAACAGGCCAAAAGGCTTTGCCGCCAGCCGCAGTATTTCTTTGTAGTTTCGCATAGATATCCTCATTCCTTTTGTTGTTTTGTTTCTGAATAGTCACATAGTATTTTAGCATATTCTAACGTAGAAATCTGTATTTTTCGTATTTTAAGGCTTTCTTTTGGGATGCAGACTTGTATTTCAACCTATTATTTAGTAAAATAGGCGAAGAAACAGGAACATTGTAAACCAAAACGGAAATAAGGGTGACAAATGGGCATTATAAAGACAAATAATCTTGTTTTTGAATATATCAGACGTGATGAAGAAGGAAATGTAGAGGGAATCACGCGGGCGGTAGACGATGTCAGTCTGGATGTGGAGCAGGGAGATTTTGTGGCCATTCTGGGACATAACGGTTCCGGCAAATCGACGCTTGCAAAGCATATCAATGCGATCCTGTATCCCACAGAGGGAACGGTATGGGTTGATGGCATGAACACGCAGGATGAGAATCGTATCTGGGATATCCGTCAGGAAGCGGGAATGGTTTTTCAGAATCCGGACAATCAGATCATTGGACAGGTGGTCGAGGAGGATGTCGGCTTTGGTCCTGAAAATATGGGAATTCCCACACCGGAAATCTGGAGACGGGTAGAAGAGAGCCTCAAGGCTGTCGGGATGTATGAGTACAGAAAGCATTCGCCCAACAAGCTCTCCGGCGGACAGAAGCAGAGAGTGTCCATAGCGGGCGTGATCGCGATGCACCCGAAATGCATCATCATGGACGAGCCGACGGCAATGCTGGATCCCAACGGACGTAAAGAAGTGATCCGGGCGGCAAGAGCGCTCAACGATGTCGAGAAAATTACGATCGTACTGATCACACATTATATGGAAGAGATCATTCATGCCAATAAGGTTTTTGTAATGGACAAGGGGAAAGTTGCCATGCAGGGAACGCCGCGGGAGATCTTTTCACAGGTTGAAAAACTCAAACGACTGCGGCTGGATGTACCGCAGGTGACGCTGCTCGCACATGAACTGAAAAAGAGCGGTCTGGATCTGCCGGATGGGATTCTGACAAGGGAGGAGCTTGCGGAAGCACTGCTGAAGATCAGAAATAAGCATAATTAAGGAAGGTTTTGATGCCATGTCTTTGATATTGGATCATGTAAATTACACATATGGTGACGATACAGCACTGGCTGTGCATGCCCTGAAGGATGTCAATCTGGTAATACCAGACGGACAGTTTATCGGTCTGATCGGTCATACCGGTTCCGGAAAGTCCACTCTGGTACAGCATCTGAATGGCCTTTTGAAACCGACAAGCGGAAATATTTATTTTAACGGCGAAGATATCCACGCCGAAGGATATGATAAGAAGAAGCTGAGAAGCAAAGTGGGTCTTGTATTTCAGTACCCGGAGCATCAGCTTTTTGAAGTAGATGTCTTTACGGATGTCTGCTTTGGTCCCAAAAATCTGGGCTTGTCGAAGAAAGAGACGGAACTCAGAGCTTATGCGGCACTGAAGCAGGTTGGGCTTGAGGACGAGTTCTTTTATCAGTCCCCCTTTGATCTGTCCGGTGGACAGAAGAGAAGGGTCGCCATAGCGGGCGTTCTGGCAATGAAGCCTGATATACTGGTTCTGGATGAGCCGACGGCGGGACTTGACCCCAAAGGAAGGGATGAAATTCTTGATCAGGTTGCCAAACTGAAACGGGAAACCGGAATTACAGTCATTCTGGTGTCTCACAGTATGGAGGACGTAGCGAAATACGTCGACCGCATTATCGTGATGAACCAGGGAAGCGTAATGTATGACGATGCACCAAAGCAGGTTTTCGCCCACTATAAGGAGCTGGAAGCGGTTGGACTGGCAGCACCACAGGTTACGTACATCATGCAGGATCTCAAGGCAAAGGGATTTCCGGTGAGAACGGATGTTACGACGATAGAAGAGGCGAAGCAGGAAATCCTGCAGGCTTTTGCCTGATTTGCAGGATTTATGTCATAATATTTCAACCGCGGGATTTGTGTCTGCGCACATTTGACACAAACTCGCCATGCGCAAAAAGCGTGCGCAGAAATGAGGAACAAAAATGATTCGAGATATTACACTGGGCCAATATTATCAGACAGAATCTGTCATCCATAAATTGGACCCGCGCGTAAAGCTGGTTGCAACAATCTGCTTTATCATATCTTTATTTGTAGTAAAAAGCTGGATCGGCTATGTTCTGGCGGCAGCATTTCTGGTGACGATGATCAAATTGTCCAGAGTACCCTTTAAATTTATGGTAAAGGGAATGAAAGCGATTGTTTTTATATTGATCATCACGGCAGTATTTAATCTGTTCCTGACACCGGGAGAAACGCTGGTGACTGTATGGAGATTTACGATTACAAAAGAAGGTTTGCAGACGGCGGTTATGATGGCAATCAGATTGTCATTTCTGATCATCGGGTCTTCGGTAATGACCCTGACTACCACGCCGAACAGTCTTACGGATGGTCTGGAGAAGCTGATGAAGCCGCTGAAGTATCTCAAGGTACCGGTACATGAGATCGCGATGATGATGTCGATTGCACTGCGTTTTATTCCGATCCTTCTGGAAGAGACGGACAAGATCATGAAGGCGCAGATTGCAAGAGGGGCAGATTTTGAAAGCGGCAATCTGATTAAGAAGGCGAAGGCGATGGTGCCGCTTCTGGTACCGCTGTTTATCTCTGCTTTCCGAAGGGCGAATGACCTTGCAATGGCAATGGAGGCAAGATGCTACCGTGGAGGGGAAGGACGTACAAAGATGAAACCTCTTGTTTATAAGCAGAGAGACTATGTTGCCTATGGAGTGCTGATCGCATATTTTGCGGCCTGTGTGCTGATCCGGATACTTACTTAGTGAGGGAGATTGCAGGTTTGACGAAATCACCTGGTTGCGGAATGATCCGGAGAACCAGTGCAGAGGTATGGATCGATGAAAAGAGTGATGCTGACGGTAGCCTATGACGGGACAAACTACCATGGATGGCAGATACAATCAAATGGAGAAACAATAGAAGGTGTCTTGAACAGATGCCTTTCTTCTCTTATGGGAGAAAAAATCGAGGTCAGTGGTGCGAGCCGCACGGATTCGGGTGTGCATGCCATGGGAAATCTGGCAGTTTTTGATACGGAGAGCAGTATTCCGGCAGATAAGATATCGTATGCGCTGAACCAGAGGCTGCCGGAGGATATCCGGATCCAGAAGTCGCAGGAGGTTGCAGCGGACTTTCATCCGAGATTCTGTGCAACCAGAAAAACCTACGAGTACCGGATTTATATGGCACCTTTCCCGATGCCGCTCAGAAGACTGTATGCACATTACACCTATGTGCCATTAGACATTGAGAGAATGAACGCTGGTGCGGCCTATCTGGTGGGAGAGCATGACTTTGAGAGCTTTTGCAGCGTGGGGGCACAGGTGGAGACTATGGTCAGACAGGTGGATGAAATCCATGTGGAAAAGCAGGAAAATGAAATTGTGATCCGTGTGGCAGGAAGAGGATTCCTCTATAATATGGTACGCATTATAGCAGGGACGCTGATGGAAGTAGGGAGAGGGCAACTGGAGCCGGAAGATGTGCAGACGATCCTGAACCAAAAAGACAGGCAGGCTGCCGGACCGACAGCACCTGCCTGTGGATTAACTTTAGTGGGCTATGAATTCCTCTAAAGGTATTCGCAGCGGAAGTCTGTAAAGACAGCGGTATTTTCCCCGATCAGATAAAAGTGGTACTCCAGAGGGTCAGCCGTGACGAGAAGTCCGGTACAGTTTTCCGTAAGGGAAAAGACAGCCAGTGTATGCTTTGCGGTACCGATGTTGATTTTCAGAACCGCTTCGCAGCCTTCGGCACCGGTCCGGATAGCCAAGTCATAGTGCTGCATTTCATCCATATAGAGAGTCAACATCCTCCAGGGTGACATCCGTTCCGTGCTACGCACTCCCACAATCCTACCCAATATTCGCATATCGTGGGATTATCATCCCACTTTTATGCTCATATCGGGGCGGGTCTCAAGGTCATGCACCCACTTATGAGTAAGCTCATGTAGGATTAGACCTTTTGCCCCTGACATCAATAGTATAAGAAGGTTTTGGAGGACGGCACAATACAAGAATTGCGATATTGTGTTAAAAAAAGAAGATTTGAAAGGAAACTTCCGGGGAGCAAAAATTTATGTGGGGTAAACGCGAGAAATAAGTTGACACGCGGGGTACCGTATAATATAATGTTCAAGTGTGACAAAGTAAGAAAATGCTGAGCCAAAGCCCCGGCAAAGCATTTTATATAGGTAATACATCGGCATTTTCTCAGTGCTGATGAAACAAACCGTTGTCCCTGGTTTTGACATGTGGCCGGACATCTGCATGGATAGATCGAAAGGATGACACAGAAAGTCGAAAGACGATTAGTTACTATGGAGGTATTATAATGAAGACTTTTATGGCTAGCCCAGCTACCATTGAGAGAAAATGGTATGTAGTTGATGCGACAGATATGACACTCGGACGTTTGGCATCTGAGGTTGCAAAGGTGTTAAGAGGTAAAAATAAGCCGATTTTCACTCCTCACATTGACACAGGTGATTATGTGATCGTTGTGAATGCAGCAAAGGTTAAAGTAACAGGAAGAAAGTTAGATCAGAAGATTTATTATCATCACTCTGACTATGTTGGTGGAATGAAAGAGACCACACTCAGAGAAATGTTGAATAAGCATCCTGAAAGAGTAGTTGAGTATGCGGTAAAGGGTATGCTTCCGAAGGGACCTTTGGGAAGACAAATGTACACGAAGCTTCATGTATATGCCGGACCGGAGCATCAGCAGGCAGCACAGAAGCCGGAAGTATTAACATTTTAATTCACAGGGACTGAAAGGAGAAAATAATAATGGCTAAAGCAGCAGCAAAATATTATGGAACCGGTAGAAGAAAAAAATCTATCGCTAGAGTTTATTTGGTACCCGGTAAGGGCGAAATCACAATCAACAAGAGAAGCATTGATGATTACTTTGGATTAGAGACACTGAAGGTTATCGTTCGTCAGCCTCTGACAGCTACAGAGACAGCTGACAAATTTGATGCAATCGTTACCGTAAAGGGTGGCGGATATACAGGACAGGCAGGTGCCGTAAGACATGGTATCGCAAGAGCATTGCTTCAGGCAGATCCGGATTACAGACCGACCTTAAAGAAGGCTGGATACCTGACAAGAGATCCTCGTATGAAAGAAAGAAAGAAGTACGGTCTCAAAGCAGCTCGTCGCGCTCCGCAGTTCAGCAAGCGATAATCTACAGCTTAAAAATGCTAAAAAAGCCCGGAAATATGACATTTCCCGGGCTTTTTCTAGTTTGCGCGCCATGGGCGCGCTCTAACGGGTGTAAGTCCCGAACACGCCCAGATAGTGGGAAGTGTATAGCCGAACAGCAAGGGTGTCCA
>CAKRPS010000059.1 GCA_934385475.1 uncultured Lachnospiraceae bacterium
GGGTCTGTCGAGGTGATTATCATGTCGAGGAACAGCCCGGATACGTCGCTGCGGGTATTCCATGCGATTGAACATTATGGGCTCGGCATAACCAGAGCCGTTCTTGCAAGCGGGGCATCACTTGCACCGTATCTGACAGCATTTAAGACGGATCTGTTCCTGTCCGCTTATGAGGATGATGTCCAGAGTGCGATCGATTCCAACATTGCGGCAGGGATTATATGTACGGATGGACTGTACACGTATGACTGCGAGAAGCAGATCCGGCAGATACGGATTGCGTTTGATGGGGATGCCGTACTTTTTTCTGATGAGTCGGAGAGGATCTATCAGGAAAAGGGACTGGAAGCATTTGAGGAAAACGAGAGAAAAAATGCGGATAATCCGCTCAAGGCGGGGCCGTTTGCCAAATTTCTGAAGACGCTCTCAGAGCTGCAGAAGGATTGTCATATGGAGGAATCTCCGATCCGGACAGCACTGGTTACTACCCGCTGTGCACCGGCGCATGAACGTGTCATCCGGACATTGCGGGCATGGAATGTGCGGATTGACGAAGTGTTTTTTCTGGGGGGAATCTGTAAGAAGGATGTACTGAAAGCGTTTGGGGCGCATATTTTCTTTGATGACCAGTCCATCCATACAGAACCCGCTTCAAGTGTTGTTCCGGCGGCCAGAGTGCCTTGCAAAACGAATAAAGAGAAATAAAGAATAAGGAGAAGAAGTGCTTCATGTGTGAGCAGGAGACGAAAAACCTCAAACAGATTGTGGTTCCGCTTCTGGAATGGTATGATAGGGGAAGGAGAATCCTGCCATGGAGAGAAGAACCGACTCCCTATCACGTCTGGGTATCGGAGATCATGCTGCAACAGACAAGAGTGGAGGCTGTCAAACCGTATTATGACAGATTCATGAAGGAGCTTCCTGACATACAGAGCCTTTCAATGATAGAGGAAGAGAGACTTCTCAGACTCTGGGAAGGGCTTGGATATTATAACAGAGCCAGAAATCTGCAAAAGGCGGCGCAGATCATTGTCACAGAGTATGCAGGAAAGATGCCCGCGGAGTATGAAGAACTTCTCAGGCTTCCGGGAATTGGAAGCTATACTGCCGGGGCAATCTCCTCCATAGCGTTTGGAAAGAGTAACCCTGCGGTGGACGGGAATGTTCTCCGGATTATGGCGAGACTTTGTCTGGATGAGAGAGATATTCTCGATGCAAAGGTGAAGCGTTCGGTTGAGGACAGGCTGCGGGAAATCATGCCAAAGGAGAGACCGGGCGATTTCAATCAGGCACTGATGGAGCTTGGAGCCATGGTCTGTGTTCCGAATGGAAAAGCGAAGTGCGATGAATGCCCGTGGAAGGGATTGTGCGAGGCAAGAAAAGAAGACCGTGTGATGGAATTTCCAAAGAAGGCACCCAAAAAGCCGAGGACCGTAGAGGACAAAACGGTGCTGATCCTTCGTGATGAGAACCGGATAGCGCTTCATAAACGTCCCCAAAAGGGGTTGCTGGCGGGCATGTACGAGTTCCCCATGATAGAAGGACACGTAGATGCGGACAGCGTGGCAGATTATCTCCGGGAGAGAGGAATGCAGCCGATCAGGATTCAGAAGCTGGAGGATTCCAGGCATATATTCAGTCATAAGGAATGGCATATGGTGGGCTTTGCAGTCCGGGTAGATGAACTGGCTGACGTGAAGGGTGCTGCACAGGCAGAAGAATTGATTTATATTGATCCGCAGGAGACGAGGGACAGGTATCCGATCCCGTCTGCCTTTGCGGCTTATGCAAATTATCTGGAAATGAAAAGAGGCGTTGAGTCTCAGGAAAACAACAGTGAAAAGAGGAAGGACGGACATTAGTTTATGAAATTATTATCGATAGCAATTCCAAGCTACAATTCAGAGGGATATATGAGAAAATGTATTGACTCCCTGCTGATTGGTGGCGAGGATGTAGAGATATTGATTGTGGATGACGGTTCTAAGGATGGAACAGCAAAGATTGCAGATGAGTACGAGGCAAAGTATCCGACGATCGTGAGGGCGATCCATAAGGAGAACGGAGGCCATGGCTCTGCGGTCAACACAGGAATTGAAAATGCAAAGGGACTTTATTTTAAGGTAGTGGACAGTGATGACTGGGTAAGGAAACAGCCTTATCGGAAGATACTCGACACGCTGCGCGAGATGACAGAGAACGGAACACCGTTAGATATGCTGATCAGTAACTTTTCTTATGAGAAAGAGGGAGAAAAGCACAATAAGGTGATGCGTTACCGCCATGCACTTCCCGAGAACAGAGTTTTTGGCTGGAATGAGGTGAAGCACTTCCGCAAAGGACAGTATATTCTGATGCACTCGGTTATTTTCAGAACCAGGCTCTTGCGGGATTGCGGGATGAAGCTTCCGGAGCACACCTTCTATGTAGATAATATCTATGTGTTTGAGCCGCTTCCGTTTGTAAAGAACCTTTATTATCTGGATGTCAATTTCTATTGCTATTATATAGGAAGAGAAGGACAGTCCGTCAATGAGCAGATCATGATATCCCGTATTGACCAGCAGATCAAGGTGAATAAGATCATGGTAGATTATATGGTGGAGAATCAGGCGAAGCTTGCAGGAAAACGGAAAATGCGGAAGTATATGCTGAATTATCTGGAGATCATCACTGTGATTTCTTCCGTGCTGCTGATCCGTTCCGGTACGGATGAGAATCTGGAAAAGAAGAGGGAACTGTGGCAGTATATCAAAGAAAAGGATAGAAAGCTGTTTTTCAGACTCCGATATGGCGTTCTGGGCAATTCCATGAATCTTCCCGGTAAGGGCGGCAGAAAGATCACCGTTGAGGGATATAAGCTCTGTCAGAGATTTTTCAAGTTCAATTAGGAAAATGATATGAGGCAAAGCGGGAATGAATTATAAGATATTGATCGTGGAGGACGATGCGGTCATTGCACAGGAGATCGCCAGGCATTTGGAAAACTGGGGAATGCAGATTGTCATAGTGCAGGATTTAAGCCAGGTGATGAAGGAGTTTGCAAGGGAACGGCCGCATCTGGTGCTGATGGACATTTCCCTGCCATTTTACAATGGCTACTACTGGTGCAGTGAGATCCGTAAGGTTTCCAGTGTACCGGTGATCTTTCTGTCCTCAGCGAGCGAGAATATGAATATTGTTATGGCAATGAACATGGGAGGCGATGACTTTATAGCAAAGCCTTTTGATTTCAGTGTACTTCTGGCTAAGGTGCAGGCGATGCTCAGAAGAACCTATGCATTTGCAGGACAGACGAATCTGCTGGAGTACCGTGGGGTGATCCTGAACCTGTCAAATACCTCTCTGGAGATTAACGGAGAGAGCGTAGAGTTGACCAAGAACGAATTTCGCATCTTGCAGCTATTATTTGAGCGCAGAGGAGATATCGTGACCAGAGAGGAGATTATGAAGCATCTCTGGGATGGAGACTGTTTTGTGGATGACAATACGTTAGCAGTCAACATGGTAAGGCTCCGAAAGAAATTGCAGGAGAAGGGATTGGAGCAGTTTATTACGACGAAGAAAGGGCTGGGGTATCGGCTTACATGAGAAAAGAAGTGTATCGATTCTTGGAATATGCCCTGTATGCTGTACTGATCCTTCTGGTGACATGGACTTATCAGGGACCCGTGCATGAAGTTCTCTATGGAGTGGAAATAAGTACCTTTTTCTATGTGATGTTTCTGTTGATACGTATTTACAGGGGAAATAAGAGACGAAACCATATTCGGGAGATATGTGAAAGCAGAGATGAGAATGTCATAGAGCAGATGCCGAAGCCGGACAGTGGGTTAGAGAGAGAATATCAGAGGGAGATTGGCTGTCTGCAGCAGCAGAGGGAAAACGCTGTGCAGGAGAGGCAGCAGCGGGAACAGGAGACTAACGAATATTACAGCATGTGGATACACCAGATCAAGACGCCGATCGCGGCGTTGCGCCTTCTGATACAGTCGCAGGCTTATGGAGAGAAACGTACCAGCATGGAGCAGGAACTGTTTGAGATTGAGCAGTATGCGCAGATGGCACTCCACTATCTTCATTTGCAGGAGGAAAATAGTGATCTGGTATTGAAAGAATATGAGCTTGCGGAGATTGTAAAGAGTGCCGTCAGGAAGTACTCGGTTTCCTTTATTGAAAAGAAGCTCTCGATGGAATTTGAAGACTTTTCGCTTCGAATTGTGACTGATCAAAAGTGGCTGGAAATTCTTTTGCAGCAGATTATTTCTAACAGTGTCAAGTATACAACACAGGGTGGTGTACATATCTATCTTGAGCAACAGGAGCTTGTGATAGCCGATACCGGTATCGGAATCCGTAAGGAGGATCTGCCGAGGATATTTGAAAAAGGTTTTACCGGATTTAACGGAAGACTGGAACAACGCTCTACCGGAATCGGATTGTATCTGTGCAGGCAGATTGCGGAAAAGCTTGGAATCACATTGAAAGTGATCTCCGAGGTGGGAGTGGGAACGCAGTTCAGGCTTTTGATTGCGGCAGATGGCGGGGAAGAACGTACCTTACAAAAATGAAAGATTACAAAAAGAAATGTAAGCCACAATAAAGGCAGTACATTTCTTTTTTTGCTATAGTGGAAGAGTAAAAACCGGTTTGATGATATTGTAGAAAACGAGGAGTAAATAATGGCACTGTTAGAAGCAAAAAATATAAAAAAGATATACACGACAAGATTTGGGGGAACCCAGGTACAGGCAATTGATGATGTGACATTTTCCGTAGAGGAGGGTGAGTATGTGGCGATCATGGGAGAATCAGGATCGGGTAAGACAACCCTGCTTAACATGCTGGCTTCTCTGGACCGGCCAACCTCTGGAGAAATCTGTCTGGATGGAAGGCCTTTTTCCGGAATAAAACAGAAAGAGCTGAGTGCTTTCCGGAGAGATAAGCTGGGATTTATTTTTCAGGACTTTAATCTGTTAGATACCTTTTCCCTGAAAGATAATATTTTCCTTCCACTGGTTTTGCAGGGAATGGAGCCGGAAAAGATGGAACAACGACTGACTCCTCTTGCAAAGAAACTGGGAATTTCGGAGCTGCTTGACAAGTATCCCTACGAGGTGTCCGGTGGTCAGAAGCAGCGTGCGGCAGCGGCAAGGGCACTGATTACAAAGCCGAGGCTGATCCTTGCCGATGAGCCTACCGGAGCACTTGATTCCAAGGCGGCAGAGAGTCTGCTGAGACTGCTTGCTGAGGTGAATGCGGAAGGACAGACGATTCTGATGGTGACACACAGTATTCAGGCGGCAAAGTGTGCCGGCAGAGTGCTCTTTATCAAGGATGGAAATCTCTTTCACCAGATATACCGGGGCGGCAGCAGTGATGAGGAGATGTATCACAAGATTTCCGATACACTGACTGTTCTGCAGACAGAGGGGAGGGCTCAGGCATGAACAAAATGCGTCTGATACCGCGGATGACGATAACGGGGATTCGTAAGAATGGAATTATTTACACGCCTTATCTTCTCACAAGCTCCTTTGCGGTAGCGGTGTTCTTTGTATTCAGCTGCATTATAGAGAATCCTCTGATGGAGAATGTCCCACACGCAAAGTATGCGGTAATGCTTCTGGAGATAGGCAAGGTTCTTCTGGGGATTATTTTGATTCCCTTTCTGTTTTATACGAACAGTTTTCTGATCAAACGGAGAAAAAAGGAACTGGGACTGTATACGATTCTTGGACTGGAAAAGAAGCATGTTGCCTTGATGATGTTATGTGAGGCCCTGATTATTTATGGCATTTCGATGGCGGCAGGAGGGATTGTCGGGGCAGTATTTGGCAAATTGATGTTTGCCTTTCTACTGCGGGCTTCGCAGCTTCCGGTGCAGACGGAGTTTACAATGACTCTCAGCAGCTTTTGCGGGGCGGCAGTCTTTTTTGCGGCAGTATCTGTCATGAACCTGATAGGAAATCTGTGGCAGGTGACCCGTGTGAAGCCGGTGGAGCTCCTACAGGACAGCAGAAAAGGAGAGAAAGAGCCAAAGCATTTGCGGGCATACACGATAGTAGGCCTGCTTATTCTGGCAATGGGATATTATATGACATTTACCTGTGAACTGGACTCTTTTATCCTGCTGAAATTCCCGATAGCGATTCTATTTGTGGCGATGGCGACTTATTTCTTATTTACTTCGGGAAGTATTTATGTTCTGAACAGGCTGAAACATAAGAAGGGCTTTTATTATAGAAAAGAAAACTATGTTTGTATTGCCGGAATGCTCTACCGTATGAAAAAGAATGCAGCCAGTCTTGTGAATATCTGTATTTTCAGCACAATGGTGATCATTACAGTGGTCTGTACAGTATCTTTATGGGCAGGTGAGGATGAGGCGATCCAATTTTTCAATCCATACGATTGCCGGTACAGCTTTCAGGGAGCAGACCGGGGAGTGATCTCTGAATTTGAGGAAGAGATGGAGCAGCTTGCCGGGAAAAATCACGTTTGTATCACAGCGACAGTGGACTATGTCTATGGAAGTCTGGAAGAGGTGCAGGAGGATAATACCTTTGAAAGATATACCGGGCAGATGGAACAGGATAAAACGACATATGTGCGTATGCTTCCCCTGGAGGATTACAATCGGATGCAGGGAGAAAAAGAAACGCTGGAGGAAGGAGAGATTCTGCTTTATTCCAATGGAAAAGATTTTGGCTATGCAGATATTGTTTTTGAAGGAACTTCTTTTCATATCAAGAAGGAACTTACGGCACTTTCGGTCGATCCGAAAGAAGAGAAGGCTATGGCAGGCCGGATGTATTATCTGGTATTCAGGGACGAAGAGACGGTTCGTGCGCTGACAGAAAATGTCATGTATAGTGCGGTCCATGCAAATCTGGATGGAACAGAGGAAGACTGTAACAGGCTTTTGCAGGAAACCGACAAAATGTTTATACAGATATCGACACAGTATGACCATAGAAACAGCATAGAGTACGCCGGACAGATGCGTGCGTTGGACGGAGGACTTCTGTTTATCGGAGTATTTTTCGGATTACTGTTCTCGGTATGCGTAGTGTTGATTATGTACTACAAACAGATTTCAGAAGGGGTTGAAGATCAGGACAGTTTTCATATTATGAAGAAGGTGGGAATGAGTGATGAGGATATCCGGTCAACCATTCGCAGACAGATTCTTCTTGTGTTTGGGCTTCCGGCGGCAGCATCGATTCTGCATACGGTATGCAGCATGAACATGACGGTTCACATGCTCTATACCTTGAACCTGTTTAATACAGCCCAGATCTATGTGATCGGGGCTGCGGTAACGGCTGTGTTTATGATATTTTACGGAATCAGCTATCTCATCACGGCGAGAACCTATTACAAGATCGTGAGATAGAATCTGTTATAAAACTTCGGGTTTTCTTTTGCGTTTCTGTCTCAGGCTGTGATAGAAATTCAAAAGCATGTCGGAGCCATATACAACGCCGTACATGATGGCAGCCATAATGAAAGCTGTGGTCACATCAAAAACAGAGTGCTGCTTGATCAACATAGTTGACATAATAATTGAAACACATAAGATCAGAGAGGCAATACGGATTCCCCTGCGGTTAGCAAAATGTTTGCTCTTTACAATGGCCAGATGACATCCAATTGAGTTATATACATGGATGCTCGGCCAGAGGTTTGTGGGGGTATCCGTTTTGTACAGGCTGGAAACCCATCTTGTAAATACGTTGTCCCGGGGCATGACCGTGGGACGCAGATGATGACCGTTGGGCCACAGTGTGGATACCAGAAGGAAGATGGTCATTCCGGTAAACAGGAAGGTGCATGCCCTGAAGTAATCATCCCGGTCCTTGAAAAAGAAATAGAGAACCGTAATGGCGATGTACCCAAACCAGAGAAAGTAGGGAACAACAAACAGTTCACAAAACGGAATGTAGTCATCGAGCGCTACGTGGATCTCGGTATAGTGGCTGGTCACAGTTTTCTCCAGATAGGAAAACCATAAAAGATAGATAATTGCGTATATTACCATGGGGATTCCATGTTTGTATCGTTGAAAAAATTTCATTTTGTCACATCCTTATCTGCAAACAATATGTTTGAAAGAACATTTCCTGTTATCATACATGTTATCATAGCAGATTCGGTCAAAATGTCAAAATACGTTTTCCATAATTTTTTCTTAAGATTTTCTAAAAAAATAGCCATTATGTAGAATTCGTAAAAGTCTTAAACAGTTCTGCATAATGGCTGAATGTTTTTATACAAGTAAACGCAGTTCCTTCCGGCGGCAGGATACCGTGAGGTGATCTGTCATGGCGGGAACCTCCCCATCGGTGTGTACCCACAGGGGGGCTGAGGTGTGGATTTCAACACTCTCGGCAGCGTAACGGTCGATGTTTTTGAAACGATAGTGCTTTCCTGAAAATGCGGTAGGAAGGGCAACAAGGATCTTGGGCTTGGAAATCTGTCCTGCTACGCATAAATCCAGGATACCGTCTCCGGAGTCGGCATCGGGACAGAACTTGAAACCGCCGCCTTCATATTGATGGATCATGGAGGCAATGAACAGGAAACGCTTTAGATGAACGGTTTCTGTATGCTCACCATTGTGGAGCGTAAAATCACAGGAAATGGCTTTTGCTTTGATCAACTGCTTCAGGGCAATGGTCACATAGGTCAGCTTTCCGAGACGGAGTTTATTCAGAATATTCTTGAAGGTGGAAGCAAGGGCCTCCTGACAAACGGCTGCATCAAAGCCGATGCCGCAGCTCACGGCAAAAAATCGCCGGTGCATTTCTTCTTCCTTTTTGTAATGCAGTATGCCTAAGTCTAACAGGCGTATGTTCTGTTTCTGTGTATTTTCAAGGATTCGTTCGAGAATATCAGCCGGGTCCCTGGAAAGTCCGAGATCTCTTGCAAAATCGTTGCTGGAGCCGGTCGGAATGTAACCGATATTGATCCTGGCAAAATCGGTAACACCCTGCAGGGCTTCATTCAGTGTGCCATCGCCTCCTAACAGAATCACATTTGCGATCTGACCGTCGCCGGAGTTTTTTTTCATAATTTCGGAAACCAGTTTTGCCACATGTCCGGCATATCCGGACATAAGAAGCCGATAGGAGATCTGTCTGTCTGCAAGAATGGGTTCCAGCTTTTTCCAGATTGCAATGCCGCGGCCGGATTTGGACATGGGATTCAAAATAATATAGTACATTATGTTAACCTCTTTTGTATAAGATACAGCTGCCGCCGCAATGGGGCTCAGGAGTCCTTTGGACGGCACATATACTGATTGTAGCAGAGATTGCCGGAAAACACCAGTGTCATATTGCACTTGCAATTCGATCTGTGCTATACTTACAGACAAGTCGGACAGTTAAGGAAGATAAGAAAGATAGGAAAGGAAGGAACAAGGAATGTATTCATTAGACGAAGTAAAGAATGTAGATCCCGAAATCGCACAGGCAATCGTGGATGAGCAGCAGCGTCAGAACTCACACATTGAGCTGATCGCATCGGAAAACTGGGTGAGCAAGGCTGTTATGGCAGCTATGGGAAGCCCTCTTACCAACAAATATGCAGAAGGCTATCCGGGAAAGAGATATTACGGTGGCTGCGAATGTGTAGATGTTGTGGAGAATCTGGCAAGAGACAGAGCGAAAGAGCTTTTTGGCTGTGAGTATGTCAATGTACAGCCTCATTCCGGAGCACAGGCAAATATGGCAGTCTTTTTTGCAGTGATGGAGCCGGGCGATACCTTTATGGGTATGAATCTGGATCACGGCGGACATCTCTCACACGGTTCACCGGTCAACATGTCCGGTAAGTATTTCCACTGTGTACCTTACGGTGTCAACGATGAAGGTTTCCTTGATTACGATAAAGTACGTGAGATTGCACTGGAATGTAAGCCGAAGATGATCGTGGCAGGTGCTTCCGCTTATGCCAGGACAATAGACTTTAAGAAATTCAGAGAGATTGCGGACGAAGTCGGAGCGGTGCTCATGGTGGATATTGCACATATTGCAGGACTTGTGGCAGCAGGACTTCATCCGAGTCCGATTCCTTATGCACATGTTACGACGACGACTACACATAAGACACTCCGCGGACCGCGTGGAGGTATGATCATGTCCAGCCAGGAAGTTGCTGACAAATATAACTTTAACAAGGCGATCTTCCCCGGAATCCAGGGAGGTCCGCTGATGCACGTGATCGCTGCCAAAGCAGTGTGCTTTAAAGAAGCACTTGATCCTTCTTTCAAGGTATATATGAAGAATGTGGCAGACAACGCACAGGCTCTCTGCAAGGGTCTGCAGAACAGAGGAATCAAGATCGTATCCGGAGGTACAGACAATCATCTGATGCTGGTGGATCTGACACCGTTTGATCTGACCGGCAAAGCCATTGAGAAGCTTCTGGATGAGGCACATATCACAGCAAATAAGAATACGATCCCGAATGATCCGAAGTCTCCTTTTGTGACAAGCGGTATCCGTCTCGGAACACCGGCAGCAACTTCCCGTGGACTGAATACAGAGGATATGGATCAGGTTGCAGAGGCTATTTCCGTTGTGATCAAAGAGGGAGAAAATGGAATTGACAAGGCAAGAGCGATCATCAAGACTCTGACAGACAAGTATCCGCTGATCTGATAACAGGGGCTGTGTGCATGGGACATAAACGTACACAGAGAGCGTAAATATAATTGCGGATAGCAGTATGAGATGAAAAAAAGTGGTGAGAATCTTCTAAAGTAGAGGGATTTCACCACTTTTTCTGTTGGAATCAAAAAATGTTACAATTTATACTTGTCATAATTGTGCACATATGCTAGAATATCCCTCGGTGGCATACAACTGTACGCGCGACAAAGACGGTGAAAAACAGTTGTACGTGAGACAAATACAGATGGCTGGTGAGCATATATGGACACTAAGGAGTCAACAGGTTATTACGTTGTCAGAAGAAAAGCTGTACCGGAGGTTCTGCTCAAGGTAGTGGAAGCAAAACGTCTGGTAGAATCCGGCCGTGTAGCCTCTGTGCAGGAGGCGGTGGACGAGATCGGTATCAGCCGCAGTTCCTTCTATAAATATAAGGATGATATTTTTCCTTTTCATGACAACTCACAGGGAACAACGATCACACTGACCGTTCAGATGGATGATGAGCCGGGACTGCTTTCTGATCTGCTCAAGATCGTGGCACAGTACGGAGCCAACATTCTTACAATCCATCAGAGTATTCCCATCAACGGAGTGGCTTCTCTGAGTATCAGTATTCAGGTGCTTTCCACAACGGGAGATACTTCCAGAATGTTAGCGGCGATGGAGGAGCAAAAAGGAGTACGTGGCGTCAAGATCATTGCAAAGG
>CAKRPS010000060.1 GCA_934385475.1 uncultured Lachnospiraceae bacterium
GGCGTGTGCACGCGAGTCTGGAGCACGTTATGATCTATCCGGCTTCGCACTATGTCGTTCCGCAGGAGAAGATCAACGCTGCCTGCAAAAAGATAGAGAGCGAGCTGGAAGCCCGCGTGAAATATTTCAAGGGAGAGGACAAGCTTCTGGAGGCGCAGCGGATTTCGGAGAGAACAAATTTTGATATCGAGATGCTGCGTGAGACGGGCTTCTGCTCCGGAATAGAGAATTATTCAAGACATTTGAACGGAATGGAAGAGGGAGAGCCGCCGTTTACCCTGTTAGATTATTTTAAAGACGATTTCCTCATCATTATCGATGAGTCCCATATGACGATACCACAGATCGGGGCAATGTTTTCGGGTGACAGATCCAGAAAGAATATGCTTGTGGATTATGGATTCCGGTTGCCGTCGGCGCTGGATAACAGGCCGCTGTGCTTTGAGGAATTTGAGCAGCATATCGATCAGATGATGTTCGTCTCGGCGACTCCCTCCCATTATGAAGAAGAACATGAACTGCTCAGGACAGAACAGATTATCAGACCGACCGGACTGCTTGATCCGGAGGTTGTGGTTCGTCCGGTTGAGGGGCAGATTGATGATCTGATATCGGAGGTTAACAAGGAGATTGCGAAGCATAATAAGGTGTTGGTGACGACGCTGACTAAGCGTATGGCGGAGGATCTCACAGATTATATGAAGGATGCGGGCATCCGTGTCAAGTATCTGCACTCGGATATTGATACGTTGGAACGGGCCCAGATCATCCGCGATATGAGACTGGACGTGTTCGACGTGCTGGTGGGAATTAACCTTCTGAGAGAGGGACTGGACATTCCGGAAATAGCACTGGTGGCGATTCTGGATGCGGACAAGGAAGGTTTCCTGAGATCGGAGACCTCTTTGATCCAGACGATCGGACGTGCGGCGCGAAATGCTGAGGGACATGTCATCATGTATGCGGATAATATGACGGATTCGATGCGTGCGGCTATCACCGAGACAGAACGGCGACGCAAAATACAGCAGGAATATAATACAGAGCACGGAATCACGCCACAGACGATCAAGAAGGCGGTCCGTGATCTGATCAGTATCTCCAAGACAATCACCAAGGAAGAGATGAGATTTGAGAAAGATCCGGAGTCCATGAGCAGACAGGAGCTGGAGAAGCTGATCAAGGATGTGGAGAAACAGATGAAGAAAGCAGCAGCAGATCTTAACTTTGAGGCGGCAGCAGAGCTCCGTGACCATATGGTGGAGCTGAAAAAGAAATTACAAGAGTTTGACTCCTGAGAGAAAGGTGGAGAATAATGCCTGACGTTACGAAAATGCGTCCGCGTGAATATATTAAAATCCGTGGAGCGAATGAGCATAATCTGAAATCACTGGATGTGGATATCCCGAGAAATGAATTTGTTGTGTTGACAGGACTGTCCGGTTCCGGAAAGTCATCGCTTGCTTTCGATACGATCTATGCAGAGGGTCAGCGAAGATATATGGAATCTTTGTCTTCTTATGCAAGGCAGTTCCTGGGGCAGATGGAAAAACCGAATGTGGAAAAAATTGAAGGACTGTCACCGGCCATTTCAATCGACCAGAAATCCACGAACCGGAATCCGCGTTCAACTGTCGGAACGGTAACGGAGATATACGACTATTTCAGACTTCTGTATGCCCGTATCGGAATTCCGCATTGTCCAAAGTGCGGCAAGGAGATAAAGAAGCAGACAGTAGACCAGATCGTAGACCAGATTATGGATATGCCTGAGGGTACGAAGATACAGCTTCTGGCACCTGTGGTAAGAGGAAGAAAAGGCGAACACGCGAAGGTGTTTGAGCGTGCGCGGAGAAGTGGATATGTCCGCGTCCGGGTGGACGGCAGTCTGTATGAACTATCTGAAGAGATCAAGCTGGAAAAAAACAATAAGCATAATATAGAAATTATCGTTGACCGTCTTGTAGTGAAAGAGGGAATCGAGAGGCGTCTGACAGATTCGATCGAGAGTGTTTTTGCGCTTGCGGAGGGTCAGATGGTTCTGGATGTTATCGGTGGAGAGGAAATAAACTTCAGCCAGAATTTTGCCTGCCCCGACTGCGGAATCAGCATTAGTGAGATTGAGCCGAGAAGCTTTTCCTTCAATAATCCATTCGGAGCCTGCCCGGAATGTTTTGGTCTCGGCTATAAGATGGAATTTGACATAGATCTGATCATTCCGGATCGGAGTCTGAGTCTTAATCAGGGGGCGATCACCGTTATGGGATGGCAGTCCTGTACAGATAAGGGAAGTTTTACGAATGCGCTTTTGCAGGCACTTTCCGATAAATATAAGTTCAGCCTGGATACACCTTATGAGGAGCTGCCGGAGAAGGTACAGGAGATCCTGATCCACGGGACAACGGAGAAGGTGAACGTGCATTACACCGGCCAACGTGGAAGCGGTGTCTATCCGATTGCCTTTGAAGGACTGCTGAAAAATGTAGAGCGGAGATATCGGGAGACAGGCTCGGACACCGTGAAGCAGGAATATGAGAGTTTTATGCGCATTACGCCCTGTAAAGAATGTAAGGGGATGCGTCTGAAAAAGGAATCGCTTGCCGTGACGGTGTGTGATAAGAACATCTATGAAATTACTTCTCTTTCGATTGCAAAGCTTCATGAATTTATTGGCGGAATGAAGCTGACACCACAGCAGGAATTGATCGGAAAACAGATTCTGAAAGAGATACGGGCACGTGTCGGTTTCCTGATGGAAGTGGGCCTTGATTATCTGTGTCTTTCCAGGGCGACAGGGACGTTATCAGGCGGTGAGGCGCAGAGAATTCGTCTTGCAACCCAGATCGGCTCCGGTCTGGTAGGCGTCTGCTATATTCTGGATGAGCCCAGTATCGGACTGCATCAGAGAGATAACGACAAACTGATCGCAGCCTTGAAGAACCTGAAGGATATGGGAAATACCCTGATCGTTGTAGAACATGATGAAGATACCATGTTTGCGGCCGACCACATTGTTGATATCGGTCCCGGCGCTGGATCTCACGGCGGACGTGTGGTTGCGCAGGGAACCGCAGAGGAGATCATGCAGGTGGAGGAGTCTGTGACCGGACAGTATCTCAGCGGAAAATTGCAGATACCGGTTCCGAAGGAACGAAAAAAGCCGACGGGTTATCTCACGGTACTCGGTGCAGAAGAAAACAATCTGAAAAAGATCGACGTGAAATTTCCTTTGGGCGTTATGACCTGCGTGACCGGAGTATCGGGTTCCGGCAAAAGCTCACTGGTCAATGAAATATTGTATAAGCATCTGGCGAGAGACTTGAACCGTGCACGGTGTATTCCCGGAAAGCATAAGGGGATCAAAGGGATGGAGCAGCTTGACAAGGTGATCGACATTGACCAGTCGCCGATCGGAAGGACTCCACGTTCCAATCCGGCAACCTACACGGGAGTGTTTGACCAGATCCGTGACCTGTTTGCGTCTACTCCGGATGCAAAGGCAAGAGGATACGGAAAAGGAAGGTTCAGCTTCAACGTCAAGGGAGGACGATGCGAGGCATGCTCCGGTGATGGTATTATTAAAATTGAAATGCACTTCCTGCCGGATGTGTATGTGCCCTGTGAGGTGTGCGGGGGCAAAAGGTACAACCGGGAAACTCTCGAAGTGAAATATAAAGGAAAAAGCATTTACGATGTGCTGGATATGACGGTGGAGGAGGCTGTACCATTTTTTGAGAATGTTCCCTCTATCAGAAGAAAGATAGAAACGCTCTACGATGTGGGACTTTCCTATGTAAAGCTTGGACAACCATCAACCACACTTTCCGGTGGAGAGGCACAGCGTATCAAGCTGGCAACGGAATTGAGTAAAAGAAGTACCGGAAAGACCATCTATATTCTGGACGAACCAACGACCGGACTGCATTTTGCAGATGTACACAAGCTTGTGGATATCCTCAGAAAGCTGACGGAGAGCGGCAACACGGTTGTGGTGATAGAGCATAATCTGGATGTGATCAAGACAGCAGACTATATTATTGATATCGGCCCGGAAGGCGGAGAAGGCGGTGGAACGGTGATCGCGGAAGGCACGCCTGAAAAGGTTGCGGAGAATCCAGCCTCCTACACCGGCCTGTATATAAAGAAAATGCTCCAGAAAGCCGATAAAAACAAAGAGAAATAAATATTTCTTAAAAAAATCATAAAGCCCTTTGAAAAACCATTTCTTTCGGTTATAATATAAAAAGCGCAGTGCGCTTTTTGCAAAATATTATAAAGGGGACCATAAACAATGCAATACACAGATATTGGAATTGATCTTGGTACAGCAAGCATACTTGTATATATAAGAGGCAAGGGCGTTGTTCTGAAAGAGCCGTCCGTTGTAGCTTTTGACAGAGATACCAATAAAATCAAAGCAATTGGAGAAGATGCAAGACTGATGTTGGGAAGAACTCCCGGAAATATTGTGGCGGTAAGACCGCTCCGGCAGGGGGTTATCTCAGATTATCAGGTAACAGAAAAGATGATGAAGTATTTCATCCAGAAGGCACTTGGAAAGAGAACTTTCCGCAAACCGCGTATCGCGGTATGTGTGCCGAGTGGTGTTACGGAGGTAGAGAAGAAGGCAGTAGAGGACGCAACCTATCAGGCAGGAGCAAGAGAAGTCTCCATCATTGAAGAACCGATAGCTGCGGCAATCGGTGCCGGTATTGATATTTCCAAACCCTGCGGTAATATGATCGTGGATATCGGAGGTGGTACTTCAGACATCGCGGTTATTTCACTGGGAGGAACGGTAGTCAGTGCATCAATCAAGATTGCCGGTGATGACTTTGATGAGGCGATTGTGCGTTATATGCGTAAGAAGCATAATCTGCTGATCGGTGAGAGAACTGCCGAGGATCTGAAGATCAAGATCGGTTCTGCATATAAGAGATCTTCTGTTGATTATATGGACGTAAGGGGACGTAACCTTGTTACAGGATTGCCCCGCACTGTCAAGGTGTCATCGGAAGAGACAGAAGAGGCATTACATGAGACGACTGTCCAGATCGTAGAGACGATCCACAGCGTTCTGGAGAAGACACCGCCGGAACTTGCAGCGGATATTGCAGACAGAGGAATCGTGCTGACAGGTGGAGGAAGCCTGCTACGCGGGCTGGAGGATCTGATCGCAGCCAAGACGGGAATCAATACCATGACGGCGGAAGATCCGATGACAGCAGTTGCGATCGGTACAGGAAAATATGTAGAGTTCCTTGCAGGGTACCGCGAGGATTAGAAGCCTGTTCTAAACAGGGGAGAGTACAAAAAGGGGTATAATTATGTTAAAAGGGTTGTACACGGCGTACACGGGAATGCTCAATGAGCAGCACAGAATGGATACGATAACGAACAATCTGGCTAATGTAACCACGAACGGTTTCAAAAAAGAAGGGGCTACAAGTCAGGCGTTTGATACAGTTCTGGCGTATAAGATCAAAGATTCCACTGACGGATGTTTTCCCAAGAAAATGGGTGGCATGAATCTGGGAGTTAAGATCGGTGAGAACTATGTCAATTATGCGCAGGGTGGCATGAAAGAGACTGGAAACCAGTTTGATCTGGCACTTTCCGACAAAGGTTTTTTTGCAATTGAATATACAAACAAAGCAGGAGAAACTTCCGTCAAATATACGCGCGACGGTAATTTCACGTTAGACCTGCAGGGCAATCTGCGTACGCAGGATGGTGATTACGTATTGAACGACAGGGGAAGACATATTCGTCTGAACACAGCGCTTGATACCAGCATTGACCATTATGGCAATATCTATCAGGACGGAGCACAGGTTGCAACTCTCGGAGTTACGGATTTTGAAGATTATAATTATCTTCAGAGATTTGGAGAAAATTTATTTGAGCCGGTAGACGGAGCGAAAGAAATTGAACCGGAGTCCACACAGGTTTATGCCGGATATCTGGAACTTTCAAATGTTTCTATCGTTTCTGAAATGGTAGAGATGATTGCGATGCAGAGACAGTATGAGAGCAATCAGAAGGTGATTACAACTTATGATGGTTCTCTTGATATAGCAGCAAATCAGCTTGGAAAACTTTAGGAGGTAACTCGGGATGGTTAGAAGTTTATGGACAGCAGCAACAGGCATGAACGCACAGCAGGTAAATGTTGACACGATCGCGAACAATCTCGCCAATGTCAATTCTACAGGATACAAGGCACAGGTAGCACAGTTTAAATCTCTTTTGTATCAGAACCTGCAGACAGTGACTACGACGGCAAACGGAGATCCCAAACCTACCAGCGCACAGGTTGGACTAGGTGTAAGAAACTCTTCAATCAATTCTATCTTTACACAGGGAAGTCTGCTGGATTCCCAGAGTGATACAGCATTTGCAATTCAGGGAGATGCTTTCTTTGCACTGCGTGGAGATGACGGAGAGACCTATTATACCAGAAATGGTGATTTTATCTGGGCAATCGGAGCAAACGGCGGAATGACGCTGACAGATTCTGATGGACTTCCGGTACTGGATTCCAGAGGAAGAGCGATTTCCCTCAACCGTAACTATATTGCAAGCAAGATTACGATCAGTGCAGACGGAGAGGTATGCTATCCGGATGATCAGAATAATCCGCAGCCGATTGGAATAACCATCGGACTGTACCAGTTCTCTAATCCGGGAGGACTTGAGAGAGTAGGCGATACCCGTTGGGCAGTGACAGAAGCCAGTGGACGGGCTATCAACGAGGCAACAAATGCCAACGTAAAGAAGAGTTCTGTTGTTCAGGGATATCTGGAGGGCTCTAACGTATCGGTAGCTGATGAAATGGTTAACCTGATCGTAGCACAGAGAGCTTATGAGGTGAATTCCAAGGCGATCACAACATCAGACTCCATGATGGAAACTGCAAACAACCTGAAGAGATAATAGATGGCGGTGAGTGATATGGACTTGACAGGAATTAACAGCTATAAGAATTACATAGACAATGCGAACGAAGCATCTGCACAGGCGCTGAAAGGAAAACTGAACAGCACATCGACAGAGGCAACGGACGATGAACTGATGGATGCCTGTAAGCAGTTCGAGGCATACCTGTGGGAACAGGTTTTTAAGGAGATGGAGAAATCCACAAAGATTTTCAGTGATGAAGAGGAAGGCGACGCGTACGCTTCCAACATGGTGGACTATTTCAGCGATTCTTTGATTCAGGAAATTTCAAGTCAGGCAACTACTCAGGGGGGAAATTCTTTGTCCCAGATGCTATATGAACAGATGAAACATAATTATAGTATAGATTAAAGAAATGTGTAATGATGAAATGAGCGGCTGCCTGAAAGGGCAGCCGTTTGTAGTTACTGGAGAAGTGATCCTGTATGGAGAAAATAAAGGGATATATCGAACATATCATATATAGAAATACGGATAATGGCTATACGGTGCTCAATCTGGTCAGCGGCGATGAGGAGATAACCTGTGTCGGATTCTTTAAGACGATGGATCAGGGGGAGATGATTGAGGCAGAGGGCAATTATCTGGCACATCCGGTATATGGAGAACAGTTCAAAATTGAGCAATACACAATTCTGCCTCCGGATGACGAGATCAGTATTGAAAGGTATCTGGGATCCGGGGCTGTCAAGGGCGTCGGAGAGGCGCTGGCAGCGAGGATTGTAAAGCGTTTTGGCAAGGATACCTACCGGATCATTGAGGAAGAGCCGGAACGGCTTGCCGAGGTGAAGGGCATCAGTGAGAGGAAGGCAAGGGAGATTGCCATGTCTGTCAATGAGAAGAGGGAGGCACGCGATGCGATTTCTTTTTTGCAGCAGTATGGCATATCAAATACCCTTTCCATCCGTATCTATGAGGCCTACGGGATGAGACTTTACGGGATCATGAAAGAAAATCCCTACAGACTGGCAGAGGATATAGACGGAATAGGTTTTAAACTCGCAGATGAGATTGCATCCAAAATAGGAATCCATACGGATGCAGATTACCGGATAAGAAGCGGTATCCTGTATGTTCTGTCTCAGGCGGGAGCCGAGGGACACTGTTATCTGCCGGATGACGAATTGCTGCAACGAGCGGGAACTCTGCTGGAACTTGAACCTGAGGTATGCAGACCGCAGCTGCAGAATCTTGCAATAGACAAAAAACTGGTCATAAAAAATCTTCCCCAACAGGAGGGGGGCTGCAAGGTATACGCTTCATCCTTTTATTATGCAGAGCTAAACTGCGCGAAAATGCTGCATGATCTGAACATAACGGAGCAGGAAGAACAGCGTTCTGCCGCTGAGACGGAAAAAACTCTTGGGAAGATCCGCGAAATAGAAGCAGAGCTGGAGATAGAACTGGATGAGTTGCAGCGCCGGGCAGTACTGGAGAGTATTCAGAATGGCATTTTTATTCTGTCCGGAGGACCTGGAACCGGAAAGACGACAACAATTAATACAATCATACGTTATTTTATGAAAGAGGGAATGGATGTCTATCTGGCGGCGCCGACGGGAAGAGCTGCGAAGAGAATGACAGAGGCGACCGGATATGAGTCAAAGACAATCCACAGACTTCTGGAACTGAACGGGAATGTTTCGGATCACTCGGGAACAGCAGGATTTGAAAAGAATGAGGAGAATCCGTTGGAAGCGGATGTCATTATCGTCGATGAAATGTCCATGGTGGATATTTTTCTGTTTCAGGCGCTGCTGAAGGCCGTGACAGTAGGAACGAGACTGATTCTTGTGGGAGATGTCAATCAGCTCCCGTCTGTGGGCCCGGGGCAGGTATTACAGGATCTGATAGCCAGTGAGAGATTTCCTGTTATTATGCTGGAGAAGATTTTCCGGCAGGCCGGAGAAAGTGATATTGTGATGAATGCACATCGCATTCATGCGGGAGAGCCGATACGGATCGACAATAAAAGCAAGGACTTCTTTTTCCTTGAGAGAAGTGATGTCAATGTGATTTATAAGCATATGATCCAGCTCATTTTGCAGAAGCTTCCGCCTTATGTCGGAGCGCAGCCATATGATATCCAGGTTCTTACGCCCATGAGAAAAGGAAAGCTGGGGGTCGAAACTCTCAATGAAATACTGCAGAAGTATCTGAATCCTCCATCTTCTGACAAAAAGGAGTATCAGAGCGGGAGCGTCACTCTGCGTGAGCAGGATAAGGTGATGCAGATCAAGAACAACTACCAGCTTGAGTGGGAAGTGGTCAGCAGATATGGAATCCCGATTGATAAAGGAGTGGGAGTCTTCAATGGAGATATTGGTGTGATCCGGAGAATTGATGAATATGCGCATGAGGTAGTGGTGGAATATGATGAACACAGGCAGGTTACTTACCCCTATGCGGCATTAGATGAAATTGAACTTGCCTATGCGGTCACGATACACAAATCTCAGGGGAGCGAGTATCCTGCTGTCGTCATGCCGATTCTGAGCGGTCCACGGATGCTGTTTAACAGAAATCTGCTGTACACAGGAGTGACGCGGGCGAGAAATTGTGTAACCATCCTGGGAAGTGCGCGGACGCTGCGGGAGATGGTGGACAATGACTGCCAGAATAAGCGATATACGGGATTGAACGAACGGATCAGGGAGATGATAGCATTAGATGACGTTTAGTAAAATCAGAGAGACAATACTGGATCTGCTGTTTCCACGCAGATGTCCGGTCTGCGACAAGCCGGTAAAGCCTTTTGGAAAACTTATCTGTGAAACATGCAGGCACAAGCCGGTTTATATCCAGGGGCCCAAATGTATGAAGTGCGGAAAAGCCTTAAACCAGGAAGAAACAGAATACTGCGGTGATTGTAGAAAAATAAGACATGATTACGATACGGGGAGAGCGGTTTTTAGTTATGGGTCAGTCTCTGATGCAATTTATCGTTTTAAATACAGGGGACGACAGGAGTATGCAGACTATTTTGCCGCCAGCATGGAGGAAAATCTGGGAAACTGGCTTCGTGAAAATCATGTACAGGCACTTATTCCGGTGCCCATTCATGCCGGGCGAAGAAGGATGAGAGGATATAATCAGGCGGAGCTGCTGGCGAAACGTCTCAGTGAGCGGATAGGGATTCCCGTCCGAACAGATCTGGTCATGCGGGTGCGCAGTACAAAACCGATGAAGGATCTGCCACCCGGTGAAAGGCAAAATAATTTGAAAAAGGCTTTTAAAATCTGCTCTAATGATGTAAAATTAGATACGATTGTAATTATTGATGACATATATACCACGGGCAGCACGATTGATGCTGTCAGCCGTGAACTGCGCGGTGTCGGAATCAGCAAAATTTATTTTGCGGCACTGGCAATCGGAAGAGGCATATAACGGTGGGAGGTTAGGATATGAATGTAAGAAACTGTAGAAAATGCGGAAGGATCTTCAACTATGTATCGGGACCGCCGATCTGCCCGGCATGCAGAGAGGCAGAGGAAGAGAAATTCCAAGAGGTAAAGAAGTATGTGCAGGATCATGCGGGTGCGTCCGTGGCAGAGGTTGCAGAGGCCTGCGATGTTACCACAAATCAGATTCAGGCATGGCTGCGGGATGAGAGACTGGAGCTTTGTGAGGGATCGGGAATAGGATTGAACTGCGAGAACTGTGGGGCATCGATTCTGACCGGAAGGTACTGTGCGAAGTGTAAAGCTGCTATGGCAGAAAGACTTGAGAGCAGTATCCGCAGACCGGAGCCTCCGAAACCAAAGCAGCCCAAGGATATGAAAGATAACCCGAAGATGAGATTTTTATAAAATGTATTGCCCTGGAAAAGAGGGCAGGCAGAAATGGATGTATTGCATTATGCTGAATGAAGAACGGGTCATTTTGATGACCAAGCTGGCCTCTTATGAAGCAAACGAAGGAAAGAAAAATGTTGCAATTGGAAGCTATTTCCGGAGTGATTACATAGGATGGCAGGTCTTGAAATCAATTATCTGTGCGACGATTGCATTTCTGGCAGTTTTCGCAGTATATATTTTTTATGATTTCGAGGTTTTTATGACAGATATCTACAAGATGGATCTGCTTGGTTTTGCCAGGAAAATCCTGTATCTGTATCTGGGTATAGTTGGGGTCTACGCTGTGATCTCCTATATTATATACGCATACCGCTACAACAAAGCCAGGAAAAGCCTTAAAGTTTTTCACAATAATTTGAAAAGGCTCGCGAGTATGTATCGGTCGTAATGTATGCACTATCGCATTGCGGAACCGGAAAGGATAAAGAATGACTACATTACTGGTTGCAAAACAGGTAGTGATGGCCCTGTACAGTAAGTACGAAATATACATCACTCCCTTATTGAAATTTATTATGGCATTGATCAC
>CAKRPS010000061.1 GCA_934385475.1 uncultured Lachnospiraceae bacterium
ATCCGGAATGCACCGGAGAACGGAATCGTGGAGAATCAGCCGGAGATGTTCCGGTGTTATACGAAGAAGATGATGGAGGAGCTGGCTAAACGGCCGGATGTGAGCCTGAAGACCACCTACGTGGATGAGGAGGGAAACCTTCGGAGCTTCACGATACCGGCAGGGCAGGCACCAGTGGAGGATGACCTGTTCTACGGCTTTGTATACCTGGGAAATCGATACGGATGGGAATGATAGAAAATGAGCAGTTGATTATTTCAACTGCTCATTATAATGTGCCCGTTCACCACCGATGAATTTGGGGCGTACCCTTGCGGCGGTAATATGTGCCTGACCAATCGTATGGTGTTCCAGTCTTACGGGAACAGCCACCCTTTTGAGGTGCATGCCGATCAGGGTGTCGCCGATATCGATACCGGCGTCTGCCTTGATTTCCTCGACAGCCACCGGCTGCTGAAAGGTATGGTAGGCGGTGGTTGCAAATGATCCACCCGCCTTGGGCTGTGGAACAACGTTCACGATCTCAAGGCCGGGGACAGCGTCCGCTTCTACGATGATAGCGCGGTTTAAATGTTCACAGCACTGTGCGGCAAGATAGATACCCTTTTCCTGCGTTACTTCATAGATGCCTGCAAAGACGGCTTCTGCGATCTCCAGATTAGAGTTGCTTCCGATCAGGTCGCCGCATACCTCGGACGAGGAACAGCCTACCACAAGGATTTTTCCTTTGGAAAGAGCAGCTTTTTCACATAATTCCCTGATCACGGCAGCTGCCTGTTGTCTGATCTCTTCGTTCATATTTGGATTCCCTTTTCTGTAATATAGGCACCGATCTTCTTATCTGCTCCGAGTATGTGGTTGGAAAGCCAGCTGAGTAGAAACTGGATCAGTTCCAGAAGATAAGCCTGCTGATTGTCGTCGATGTCGTCAAGCTCTGACAGATCGATCTCCACAAGCTTCTCAATAAAAGCTGAATGGGCTCGTTTCTGTGCCTCCAGACCGGGATAGCCGATACGTGTCATCAGAGCTTCTTCATCCTGAAAATGTGAGGTTGTATATTCCCGCAGCTGCGAGAGCAGATGCATAATCTGGTCATATTTATCGTATAGAAACTGCTCATGGATCAGATCATCGGTTTCTTTGATGATTTCAAACAGACGACGGTGCTGCTCATCAACCATTTCAATACCGGTTTTGTATTTCTCCGTAAAGGCAAAAGGATCTTCGGATGTGTCCTGAACGGACTTGGTTTTGCCGATCATCATATCACTGCTCAGGATGTGGTGATACAGCCAGCGCACCAGATAGCGGAGAAGCTCTTCCAGGGATTCTCTGGCAGCCTGCGCAGAGGATGCGTCTACCTGAAAATCTGCTATTTTCTGTGCAAAATCTGCATGCTCCTTTTTTTGCAGGGGCAGCTCCGGGTCCTGAATACTTTCCATGTAGGCTTCTTCATGAGCAAAATGGGTAGCGGCATAATCGGCCAGTGTTTTTAATAGATTTTTGGAGAGCGCTGAGACGTCTTCGGTGTGCTCCAAGAGAGACATCGTTTCGTTGACAATCTGAAACAGTCGGCGGTGCCCCTCATCGATCTGATCAATGTGAATCATGCAGTCTTCTGTAAATTCGTACATATCGTTCGCCTCCTTAGTATTGTAGCTCTTATTTTACTCCATTATGCCAAGAAAAGCTAGAGCAGGTATCGGATTTGCCCTATCAAAGTGCTCGCAGTGCGTCCTTCATCTCCTTGACATAGGCACCGACCGGTTCTGCGGCATCTCTGCCGTATTTGGCGATCAGTTTGATGATCGCGGAGCCTACGATGGCACCGTCGGAGGCTGCTGCCATCCGGGCCGCCTGTTCGGGCGTGGAGATACCAAAACCGACAGCGCAGGGAACAGAGCTGTTCTGGCGGATCAGCGATACCATGGCATCAATATCTGTGGTGATCTCACTTCTGGTTCCGGTGACACCGAGACTGGATACGATGTAGATGAAACCGCTGGCTTCTTTGGCGATCATAGCAATGCGGTCATGGGAGGTCGGCGCGATCAGGGAGATCAGATCGACCCCATATTTTTTGCACAGAGGATCAAACTCTGCTTTTTCTTCATAAGGAATATCCGGGAGGATCAGGCCATCGATCCCGATTTCGGAGCAGGTTTTAATGAATTTCTCCGCATCGTAGGAAAAGACTACGTTTGCATAGGTCATGAAAACCATAGGGATCGAAATCTCCTGCCGGAGTTCTCTTACCAGGTCAAATATTTTATCGGTGGTGACACCTCCTGACAGGGCACGCACATTAGCCTCCTGGATGACAGGGCCTTCAGCGGTGGGATCGGAAAATGGAATTCCAAGCTCAATCAGATCGGCGCCTGCTCTGACAGCCGACAGTACAATGGTCTTTGTGGTTTCCAGATCCGGGTCACCGCAGGTGATAAACGGAATGAAGGCTTTTCCGTTTGCAAAAGCATTTTTAATCTTACTCATGAATATCCTCCCCTCTGTAACGAGCGATAGCAGCGCAGTCTTTATCTCCTCTGCCGGAAATGGTGATGACGATGTTCTGATCCGGGCGGAGTGTAGCAGCATATTTGCGGGCATAGGCAACCGCGTGGGCGCTTTCGATGGCCGGAATGATACCCTCTGTTCTGGAGAGATACTCAAAGGCTTCGACCGCTTCTTCGTCTGTGACTGCTACATACTGTGCGCGGCCGGTATCATGCAGCCATGCGTGTTCCGGACCGATGCCGGGATAATCAAGACCGGCGGAGATTGAGTAGACAGGAGCAATCTGTCCGTATTTATCCTGACAGAAGTAGGACTTCATGCCGTGGAAAATACCGGGGCGTCCGGTGTTGATGGTGGCAGCTGTCTCAAAGGTATCTATGCCGCGTCCGGCAGCCTCACAACCGATCAGGGCGACCTCTTTGTCTTCAATGAAATGATAGAAGGTTCCCATGGCATTGCTTCCCCCGCCGACACAGGCAATCACAGCATCCGGCAGTTTTCCTTCTTTTTCCAGCATCTGTGCTTTGATCTCACGGGAGATTACAGACTGGAAATCACGCACGATTGTCGGGAAGGGGTGAGGTCCCATGACGGAACCGAGACAGTAGTGTGTGTCATCGATCCGGCCGGTCCATTCCCGCATGGCTTCCGAGACAGCATCCTTGAGGGTAGCAGTTCCGGTCTTGACAGGGATGACCTCTGAGCCGAGAAGTCTCATACGATAAACGTTTAGTGCCTGACGTCTGGTATCTTCCTCGCCCATGAAAACAACACATTCCATGCCGAGCAGAGCGGCGGCGGTTGCGGTGGCAACTCCGTGCTGACCGGCTCCGGTTTCGGCGATCAGCCTTGTCTTGCCCATCTTTTTGGCGAGAAGTGCCTGTCCGAGCACGTTGTTGATCTTGTGGGAACCGGTATGGTTCAGATCTTCCCTTTTCAGATAAATTTTGGCACCGCCCAGATCTTTGGTCATTTTCTCTGCATAATACAGACGGCTGGGCCTTCCGGCATACTCATTGAAAAGAGTGGTAAGTTCCTGATTAAACTGTGGATCGTTTTTGTAATGGTTGTAGGCTTCTTCCAGTTCGATGACGGCATTCATCAGTGTTTCGGGGATGTATTGACCGCCATGGACTCCGAAGCGTCCTTTTGATTGTGACATAGGTTACCTCCTTGGTAATGTGATAGGGTATTGTATCCTGTTAGGATTTTCGCACTGCCTGTACAAATGCCTGCATTTTTTGCAGATCCTTGTGACCGTCCGACTCGACACCGGAGCTTACATCCACGGCATAAGGATGCAGGCGTGTGATGGCATCAGCCACGTTGCAGGGATTCATTCCTCCTGCGAGGAAAAAGGGTCTCTCGATCTGACCGAGCAGCGACCAGTCAAAGCTCTGGCCCGTGCCGCCTTTTCCGTTGTCAAACAGCAGATAGTCGGCTTTTGATGCAAGCGCCGTGTCCACATCCTTTGCAGCCCGGATCGAGAATGCTTTGATCACGGGAAAAGGGCAGCTTTTTTTCAGAGCCTTTATATAGGAGTCCGGCTCATTTCCGTGAAGCTGTATCACGGTGAAAAGCTCCTGCCGGGCAAGTGTGAGCACCTCTTCTATCGGTGCGTCGAGAAAGACACCGACGGATAAGATATGGGGGTGAAGCTGTCTTCGAAGTTCTCTTGCAGTCTGCGGTGTGATATACCGGGTTCTTCCTGGTACAAAGATGAAGCCGGCATAATCAGGGCTGACCTGATTGACATAGGAGATATCTTCGGGAGTGCGCAGACCACAGATCTTTATTTTACTCATTTTCAGCCTCATTTCTACGCGCGTACTCTGTACATGTTGAGCCTGTGTCCGCGCTTCCCTGCAGCTCACGGAGCATGCGTTTTTTATCCGGTGCCCGCATCAGGGTTTCTCCGATCAGAATAGCATCGACATGAGCCTGCTCCAGAGCGGCGACATCCGCCCGGGTCTTGATTCCGCTTTCCGCGACGAAGAGAACCTCCGGCGGGACAAGGGAGCGAAGCTTTCCGCTGTTGCCAATGTCCACCGTAAAGTTCTTGAGGTTACGGTTGTTGATGCCGATGATCCGTGCTCCGGCCGAAAGGGCGGAGGCAATCTCTGCTTCATCGTGGGCTTCCACCAGAGCGGAAAGTCCGAGTTCGTCGCTGAGAGACAGATAGCGGCGGAGCGTGTCGGTATCCAGCAGGGCGCAGATGAGGAGCACAGCGCTTGCACCGAGCAGCTTGGCTTCATAGATCATGTACTCATCTATGGTGAAGTCTTTGCGGATGCAGGGGATGGACACGGCCTGTGTTATCTCCTGAAGATAGCTGTCCTGTCCGAGAAACCATTTTGGCTCTGTCAGAACGGAGATACAGGCAGCGCCGGCATCTTCGTATTCTTTGGCAATTTGGACATAGGGAAAATCTTCGGCGATCAGCCCCTTTGAGGGAGATGCCTTTTTGCACTCACAGATGAAGCGGATGCCGTCCTGTGCAAGCGTTTCTTCAAAGGGAAAGCCTGTGGCGCAGTTCATGGCAAGTGCCCTCTGGCGAAGTGTTTCGGTGGAAACGGCTGCTTTGGCGCGTGCAATGCGTTCTCTGGTATACTGTGCTATGGTGTTTAGAATATCTGACATAAAACCTCTATTCCGCAGACGCTTTGCGTGAAAATCTTCTATGGCATCTGCAACATAAATATCGTTTGAAAAGGAATCCGTATCACTTGCTGAAAGTGATAAAGTTATCCAGAGTTTTGAGGGCAGCACCGGAATCGATCAGCTCTCCGGCAAGACGGATGCCGTCTGCCATGGATGCAGCTTTTCCGGCAATATAAAGGGCAGCGCCTGCGTTTAATAAGACAGCGGTGTGTTTAGGACCTTTTTCACCCTTTAATATGGAAGTAGTGATGGCTGCGTTTTCTTCAGGAGTTCCGCCGACAAGGTCCTCTTTGGTGCAACGTTCCAGACCGAAGTCTTCTGGACAGATCGTGCAGGTTTTGTAGCTGCCATCTGAAAATTCACAGAGATAGGTAGAATCGCTGGCGGAAATTTCGTCCAGCTTATCTTCTCCGTAGACAACCATACCACGTTTGACACCAAGACTTGTGAGCACTCTGGCAAGTGGCTCGACAAGGGAACGGTCATAAACGCCCAGAAGCTGATACGTGGGGGAAGCGGGATTGGTCAGTGGTCCTAAAATATTGAATACGGTACGGATTCCAAGCTCCTTACGGATGGCTCCCACGTATTTCATGGAGGTGTGATACTTCTGTGCGAAGAAGAAGCAGATTCCGGCTTTGTTAAGCAGCTCTACACACTTTTCCGGGGATTCATCGATGTTGACACCGAGGGCTTCGAGACAGTCTGCGGTTCCGCATTTTGAAGATGCGGCGCGGTTTCCGTGCTTTGCAATTTTCACACCTCCGGCAGCGGCAACTAAAGCGGAGGTGGTGGAAATATTAAAGCTGTGAGCACCATCACCGCCGGTTCCTACGATCTCCATAACGTCCATACCGGGAGTTACCTTGGTTGCGTGATCCCGCATGGCAGCGGCGCAGCCTGCAATTTCATCCGTGGTTTCCGCCTTGGTGCTCTTGGTAGAGAGGGCGGCAAGAAAAGCAGCGTTCTGCGTGGGGGTTGTCTCCCCGCCCATGATTTCATTCATGACATCGTAGGCTTCCTGATAGGTCAGATCCTGTTTGTCTACAATTTTTACAATGGCTTCTTTAATCATTTTGATGTCCTCCTTTATGTGTGTTTATTTCCAGAAAGTTCCGTATGATGGTTTCACCGTCCGGTGTCAGGATGGATTCCGGATGAAACTGGAGTCCGAAGACCGGATAGGTTTTGTGTGCGACTGCCATTACTTCACCGTCTTGTGTCTGTGCAGTGATGGCCAGCTCAGCGGGCAGTGTGTCGGCAGCAAGTGCCAGTGAGTGATACCGGGCTACCGGAATCTCTCCGGGAAGTGTCCGGAAGAGAGGGCAGGAATCTGACAGAGATGTCAGGGATTGCTTGCCATGCATCAGCTCTTTGGCGTAGGTGATCGTGCCGCCGTAGGCATGGCAGATAGCCTGATGTCCCAGACAAACGCCCAGAATCGGGAACTGGCTGCCGAGCCTGCGGACAACATCCACACATACTCCGGCATCTTCCGGTCTGCCGGGACCGGGAGAGAGGATGATTGCCTTCGGGGAAAGGGCGGCAATCTCTTCGACGGTCATAGCATCATTGCGGATCACGCGGATGTCCGGGTCGATCGAACCGATGAGCTGATACAGGTTGTAGGAAAAACTGTCGTAATTGTCAATCAGCAGAATCATGAATCTACCTCCTTTGCCATTTGCAACGCCCTGATGACAGCGGCTGCCTTGTTGATACACTCCTGATATTCTTTTTCGGGAACGGAGTCAGCTACGATACCGGCACCGCTGCGGACAAAGACTTTGCCGCCCTTCTTGTAGGCGATGCGGATGGCGATACAGGTGTCCAGGTTTCCGGTGAAATCCAGATAGCCGATAGCACCTCCGTAAATGCCGCGCTTGTTGTTCTCCAGATCATTGATGAGCTGACAGGCTTTGATCTTGGGGGCACCGGAAAGGGTTCCTGCCGGAAGAATCGCATCCACCGCGTCCAGTGCGTCTTTTTCTTCCAGAATCTCGCCGCGGACGGTAGAACCAATGTGCATGACGTGGGAAAAGCGCTCTATGCTGAGATATTTTTCAACCGCCACGGAGCCGAACCGGCTGATCTTGCCAATGTCGTTGCGGCCAAGATCTACGAGCATATTGTGTTCGGCGAGTTCCTTTGGATCGGCAAGTAGTTCTTTTTCCAGATGCTGATCTTCCTCGGGAGTCTTGCCACGGGGGCGGGTTCCTGCCAGCGGAAAGGTGTGCAGAACGCCGTTCTCAAGCTTGACCAGTGTTTCCGGGGAAGCACCGGCCACTTCCATATCGCTGCTGGAGAAGTAGAACATGTAAGGGGAGGGGTTCAACGTGCGCAGGAGCCGGTAGGTGTTCAACAGGCTTCCGCTGAATTCCGCTTCCAGCCGGTTGGAAAGTACGATCTGGAAGATATCACCCTCTTTGATATGGTGCTTTGCCTTTTCCACCATTTCGCAGTATTCCTTTTCCTGAAAAAGAGGCTTGAAATCGGTGAGGCAGTGCCCGGGCTGCGCTTTTGCCGCCTGTCCGTTCCTGATCAGGTCAGCCATCTGTTGCAGCTTGAGCAGTCCGTTATTGTATTCCGCATCCAGGTGATCCAGACTGATGTTAACGATCAGAATGATCTTCTGGCGGTAGTTGTCAAAGGCAATCACCTTGTCGAACAGCATCAGGTCAACATCCTTGAATCCCTCGGTGTCCACGGCGTCCAGATGAAGAGAGGGTTCTGCATATTTCAGATAATCATAGGAGAAATAACCAACCAGCCCGCCGGTGAAGGAGGGAAGGTAGTTAAAGCGGGGACTCTTGTGCTCCTGCAGGATCTGACGGATAAAGTGTCCCGGATCTTTGGTATCGAAGGAGAGTGCCCCGGCTTTCATATGACCATTCTGACAGGTGATCTCCAGGCTGGGATCATAGCCGAGAAAGGTGTACCGGCCCCACTCCTCATTGTCTGAAATGGATTCCAGAAGATAGCAGTGACTGGATACGTTCTGTAAGATCTTTAGCACTTCGATAGGAGTCTTGATATCGGATAGGATTTCCATACTGAGCGGTACGGTCTTGTATTGTCCGCTTTCTTTAAGCTGTTGCAGTTCTTTACGTTCGGGTCTGATCATAGCGTCCTCCTTGGCCTGTTAAATAAAAAAAGTCCTTGACAGAATTAGATTCTGTCAAGGACGAATAAACGATTATCCGCGGTGCCACCTTGTTTTACAGCCTCGCTGTACACTTATCAGGATACCAACATATCCCCGGCAACTGACGTATGCCCCACGTCGCAGAATACTCGGTTTCCCTTTGACTGCGCCCTCTGCGGTCCATTTGATAATCTGTTTTCCACCCGATCTCAGCATTCCGGGCTCTCTGTAGGGGCATAATTACCTTTATCTCCGCATCAACGGTTTGTGCTTTGTTAAATTTGTTTTTATATTACTGCCGGTGTGGCGGGTTGTCAATATATTTTTTTCTCTTTTCAAATACAGCCCTATCGTGTACAATGACAAAGGTTAAATACAAAGACAATTGTGAAAATGAAAATCTATGCTGGAAGTGTGCAAATCGAATAACCAGCCAGGACGCGCTTTCGCTCCGTTCCGGACGCAATGGCACATAAGTGGCTAAAATACAGCCACTAAATGCCAGCGTCCTTCAAGGGTCCTTTGCATGGTTATTGATTTGTACACTTTAAAATACAGGGTTATGAGTTTCACAATTGTTTAATTATAATAAAATAAAGAGGAGAATTCATATGAGTAAAAAGAAAAAAATCATACTGGTAGCTGTGTTTGTGGTGGTACTTGCGGCAGCAGCGATCGCAGCCGTTCTTCTGAACAGAAAGACGACAGTGGCAGGCGGCAAGGAATTTCAGGTTGAAATTATTTCGGACAGAGACAGCTACAATGAGATAGCAACCTATTCTTCGGAGGAGGAATATCTGGGACAGTTCCTGAGAACAATGGAAAAGTGTGAGTGGCAGGAGTCTGATTACGGCATTTACATCACCGGTTTTGACGGAATGGAAGAGGATATGGACAACCAGTACTGGTGGTGCATCAGCGTCAACGGCGAGACAGCTACGACGGGTGCCGATGAGATTCCGATTGTGGATGGAGATGTCTACACATTTACCCTGACACAGGGATGGTAAACGGATGAATATTAAGAAACTTACAAGGATAGCCATGCTCAGTGCTATCCTTTATCTGTCCAAGGTGGCATTTGAGTTTATACCAAATGTGGAGCTTGTCACGATGCTGACAATGATTTATGCAATGGTTTTCGGGGCAGAGGCTTATCTGGTTGTCACGGTGTTTAATTTTTTTGAATTGATCCAGTGGGGCTTTGGAACCTGGTGGTTCAGCTATCTGTATGTCTGGCCTCTGCTTTGCCTGATCACGATCCTGCTCAAGCGTTTTATCAGGGAAGAATTTCTGATATGGGCGGTGGTAGCGGGCGGCTATGGACTGATCTTCGGGTCATTGTTTGCACTGTTCTATCTCCCGATGGACCCGCATTATGTGCTCAGCTACTGGATCAGCGGCCTGCCTTGGGATGTGGCACACGGTGTGGCGAATTTTATTGTGATGCTGGTGCTGGGGAAGCCGCTTTACCGGCTGTTAAAGCAGCTAAAAGCGAAGTAGGTAATTGCGAAACTGAAAATTTCTGATGGAAGTGTGCAAATCGAATAACCAGCCAGGACGCGCTTTCGCTCCGTTCCAGACGGATTTGTACACTTCAAAGTGAAGACTTATGAGTTTCGCAATTAGAGAATGGGAAAAAAGAAACTGTGAATCGGAAAGGGATTTGCAGTTTTTTTATTTTTGTGGTTGACAACAGTAAAATGTTGCGGTATTATCAATCCATACAAAACATACAAAGATACTAGGAAAACAAAAACACAGGAAAGGAGTGGCACAGATGAGAAGAAGAGTGGGCAGCAGAGATTACTGTTGCGTACGCCGGATGGCAGAAGATAAAAAGAGGATGGCAGTCATGTGCTGCTTCTTAAAATAAATGATGATGTTGGGACAGAAGCCCTGGTGTATTGATGAAAAATAAAAATTTTGGAGGATTATTATCATGGCAAACATTAAAAAAAGCGCAACAGAATTGATCGGAAACACTCCTTTACTGGAGCTTACACATTATGAGGAAAAGAACGGAATTACAGACGTAACAATCCTGGCGAAGCTGGAGTATCTGAATCCGGCCGGTTCCGTTAAGGATCGAATTGCCCTGAGCATGATCGAGGTTGCGGAGAAGGAAGGAAAACTGAAACCAGGCGCAACCATCATTGAGCCCACTTCCGGCAATACCGGTATCGGTCTTGCAGCAGTGGCAGCAGCCAAAGGTTATAAGGCAATTTTGACACTTCCGGAGACAATGAGCGTTGAGAGAAGAAAGCTTTTGCAGGCATATGGCGCAGAGCTTGTTCTGACAGATGGCGCAAAGGGTATGAAGGGTGCGATTGCCAAGGCAGAGGAACTGAAAGAGTCCATTCCCGGTTCCATCATTCTGGGACAGTTTGTAAACCCTGCCAACCCGGCAATACACAAGGCTACAACAGGTCCTGAGATCTGGAAGGATACTGATGGCAAGGTAGACATCTTTGTGGCAGGTGTAGGTACCGGCGGTACGATCACAGGTGTTGGTGAGTATCTCAAGGAGCAGAATAAGAATGTGAAGATCGTGGCAGTTGAGCCGGAGACCAGTCCGGTTCTGTCAGGCGGCGCAGCAGGCCCTCATAAGATTCAGGGAATTGGTGCAGGTTTTGTGCCGGAAGTTCTCAATACGACGATTTATGACGAGGTTATCAAGGTTTCCAATGAGAATGCTTTTGCAGCGGGCAAAGCGATTGCCGTAGAGGAAGGCGTGCTGGTAGGTATCTCTTCCGGTGCAGCACTTCACGCGGCAACAGAGCTGGCAAAGCGTCCGGAAAACAAGGGCAAGGTGATCGTGGTACTGCTTCCGGATTCCGGAGACAGATATCTGTCCACCCCTCTTTTCTCCGCAGAGTAAGAATGGAAATATACAGGATACAAAGATTAGACTATGATACGGGACAGTTCCGAAAGGGACTGTCCTTTTTGCTAGTGCGCCTAGCGGCGCACGTTTCTAACGGGTTAAAGTCCCGAATCCACCCGGTAGTGGGAAGGATATA
>CAKRPS010000062.1 GCA_934385475.1 uncultured Lachnospiraceae bacterium
GTTGAGGCCAGAAGAGTTGCCAAGTCCTGTCAGCCGGGACAGTTTGTTATTGTCAGAATGGATGAGAATGGATGGGTATCCGGAATCACATGTATCAAAATGGAACTCGGTGAGCCGGATGCGTCCGGAAGAAGAAGACCGGTTGCGGTGGAAGGATCTGAATTTGTGATGGATGTAGATACCGTTATCATGTCACTTGGAACTTCGCCGAATCCGTTGATTTCTTCCACAACAAAGGGACTTGAAGTCAACAACCGGAAATGTATCATTGCTGAGGAAGAATTCGGTAAGACAACGAAGGAAGGTGTCTATGCTGGTGGAGATGCGGTAACCGGTGCTGCTACCGTTATTCTGGCAATGGGTGCAGGAAAAGCGGCTGCAAAAGGCATTGACGAATATCTTTCCAAATAAATAAGAAAGATAAAAAGAGGATCTGGCGTTTTCGACAGATTCTCTTTTTTTGAAGGCGGGCTAAGAAAATCTTAATAAATTATCTGCTTGTTCCTTAAAAATAATCCGGTACAATAGTTTCTATAAAGGAAAGGTTTGTACTGGCGTCTGGGAACGCGGAAACGGAGAAGATTATGAATTTATTGGAAAACAGCAATTCTTCAGAGAAATATGATGATCCTGTGCAGAATGAGAATGAGTCTTTACAGAATGAGGATGAGTCTTTACAGAATGAGGATGAATCTTTACAGGATGCACCGGAGAAGGGAAATCTCACAAAATGGATGAATAAACCGTATATGACGATTGTCCTTCTTGTTATTATTGTGATTTTACTTTTGTGTATTGTGATGCTTCTTTTTTTACCTCGTCACGAAAAGCAGGAGGCTGTTGACAGAACCGAGCAGCTCCAGCAGAATATCACAGATTATGCTGAGACACAGAAGCAGAATGCACAGGACAGGACAGAAGGAAATCTTGTTATTGAGAAAACGGAAAGCGAAGTGCAGGAAGAAGTACAGGAGGAACCTGTGGTGAGTGATCCGGCAGAATCGGCAGATGCCGATAAGACTGCCGTTGTAGTGGATGTGGAGGATGAGAATGATATTTCCTATACCAAGGAATATATTCTCAAGGAAGCCTTGCCGTACTTTGCAGATAACAATCAGGATGCGATCTGGGATCTGGCTCATTTAAAGAGATATGTTAAGCTGTCAAAGGAACTGGAGGGTACCGGTAAGTATTATTACAGCGGAGATACCGATGCAAATGGAGTCCCCAATGGCACAGGGCTTGCGATTTATGAGAACAACAGCTATTACTATGGAGACTGGGTCAACGGCGTGCGAAGTGGAGAGGGACGCTGGTTCCGGTTCTATATCATGCAGAAGGATAAGAACAACGCCATGGGTAAATATATGGCACACAGCTATTCCGGAACATGGGCGGATGATCTGCCTAATGGAGAAGGATCGGAGCATTATGATGTAGATATAGCCAGACTTTCCATGCGTGAAAGAATTATCCAGAATGTAGTCGGAACCTTTAAGAATGGTCTTTATGATGGAGATCTGTTTGCCAATACGGTTGATAATAACGGAACACAGGATGAATGGTATGGTCATGCCCAGAATGGTGTTTTCGACCTTTGGAGAGATATGAGCGCCATCGGAGAATGTTCGGTATGGCAGAATAAGTCGGATAAAAATCTGTGTCTGGATATCGATCAGTCGGAAAACAAAAATCAGGGAATGCGTGAGCTTTTGAAATAATATTGCAAATTAGACAAAATGATTATAAAATAGAAAAAGGTGAGATTATTTTTAGGCAAGATTCCTAATATACAAACGAGGAGGATAACGCATATGCCATGGTGTCCCAAATGTAAGAATGAGTATAGACCGGGGATTCTGCAATGTGCGGAATGTAAAGTTCCTTTAGTGGAGAGCCTTGAGGATATTCCAGAAAAAGAAGAAAAAGAGATAGTGGAAGAAACTTTCCTGGACGAAGTGCAGGAGGAGGTATCCTTTTCAGAGGAGGAAACGGAAGAACAGCAGGATGAGGCTGTGCAAGAGACAAACAGGCGATATCATGCCTATCAGAAAAGTGCAGATAGGGCTGAGGACAATAAATCATCCGCATATACCCTGTTTCTTGTCGGAGGCATTGGACTGATCGCAGATGTGCTTGTCATTATGGGAGTCATTCCTCTTTATCAGGATTCGGGGTATACCAAATATCTGGTGTGCGGTGTTATGGGAGCAATGTTTATCCTGTTTCTGGTATTTGGAGGTGTTTCCATGCGAAACTCCAAAATTCTGATGGGCAAAGCCAAAACAGAGGATTCCCTGCAAAGTGAGATTACCAAATGGTGTAATGAGAACCTTACGGCGGAAATGGTTGATGAAGGGATCAATCAGACAGATATACCGGATGAACAGAAATATTTCAGCCGTGCGGAGAAGATGAAACGTCTGATCAGCGATAAGTTTTTGAACCTGGATGAGGATTTTCTGGATCATTTTGTAGATGATTATTACAGAAAGCTGTTTGAAGAATGAAAATAACGGTTATTGCAGTCGGCAAAATAAAAGAAAAGTTTTACAGGGATGCGATTGCTGAATATGAAAAAAGACTTGGCAGATACTGCAAAATAGAAATTATCTGTGTAGAGGACGAAAAGACACCCGATGGGGCAGGAGCGGTTCAGGAGGATCTGATCCGAAAGAAGGAGGCAGAACGCATTCTTCGTTATGTCAAAGAAGATGCGTATCTGGTCACGTTGGAGATCAACGGCAGGATGTATGATTCCGAAGGCTTTGCGCATATGATAGAAAAGCTTGGAATACAGGGATGCAGCCATATCCAGTTTGTGATAGGCGGCTCGCTTGGATTGCACGAGTCCGTGTGCAAGAGGGCAGATCTGGCAGTCAGTTTTTCCAAAATGACCTTTCCACATCAGCTTATGAGGGTGATCCTGCTTGAGCAGGTCTATCGGGGGTACCGTATCATTCACGGAGAACCTTACCATAAATAAGGAGAGTCTGTTTACGATGAGAATGTATGATTTGATTATCAAAAAAAGAAATGGCGGTGTTCTTGACAAAGCCGAGATAGAATATATGATACGGGAATTTACAGCCGGAAATATACCGGACTATCAGATGTCGGCTATGATGATGGCTATTTATTTCCGTGGAATGTCACCACAGGAGACCGTAGACCTGACAATGGCCATGGCCCAAAGCGGAGATATGATGGATCTGTCAGCAATAGAGGGCATAAAAGTAGATAAACACTCGACAGGTGGAGTGGGAGATAAAACTTCGATCGCATTGACACCAATGGTTGCGGCATGTGGGGTCAAGATTGCCAAGATGAGCGGCCGTGGACTTGGACATACAGGAGGAACGATTGACAAGCTGGAGAGCTTTGAAGGATTTACGACCGGTATTTCGGGAGAACAGTTTGTGCATCAGGTGAATGAAATCGGTATTGCCATTATGGGACAGACATTGGATATCGCACCTGCCGATAAGAAGTTGTATGCGCTTCGTGATGTGACAGCTACGGTGGACAATATGTCATTGATTGCAAGTTCTATCATGAGCAAAAAGCTTGCCTCCGGTGCCGATGCGATCGTGCTTGATGTAAAGACCGGAAGCGGTGCCTTTATGAAAAAGGAGGAGGATTCCTTCGCGCTGGCAAGGGAGATGGTGACGCTTGGCAATATGGCAGGCCGTAAGACGATAGCGGTTGTCTCTGATATGGATCAGCCCCTCGGCTATGCGGTCGGCAATGCGTTGGAAGTAAAGGAGGCCATTGATACCCTTTGCGGCAAGGGACCAGAGGATTTCGTCACACTGTGTAAGACGCTCGGTTCCTATATGGTGCTTCTCGGTGGAGGAGCCGGATCAATAGAGGAGGCTACGGAGAAACTGGAACAGGTGATTGCGGATGGAACAGCCCTTCGCAAGCTGGCAGAGTTTGTCCGGGCACAAGGTGGAGATGACAGAGCAGTATTTGATACTTCACTGCTTCCTAAGGCCGGTATCATAGAGGAGATTGCATCTCCGGCAGACGGCTACGTTCAGAAAATAGACTGTGATGAGATCGGAATGTGTTCCCTGCTTCTTGGCGGTGGACGGGAGACAAAGGAGAGCAGCATCGATCTGGCGGTTGGGCTGATCCTGAACAAAAAGGTAGGCGATTTTGTCAAAAAGGGCGAGAGCCTTGCAACGATCCATGCAAATGACAGACAGAAGCTTGAGGCGGCAAAGGAGCGTTTTCTGAAGGCTTACCATATAGCGGATGCGCCGGTGGAAAAATCTGCGTTTATCAAAGGAATTGTACGGGAATAACGGGTATGAAACCATTTCTTTTCTCATATAGTAGACTATGAGAAAAAAATTAAAAAAACCATCCGCTGCCGTACTTGCCGGTTCCAGAGAATTGATCGTAGAGTCACTGAAGCTTCCAAAGGACACTATGCTTGGGGCATCGATCGTGACAATAACCGGAAACGCAGAAGCTTTTATTGAAAATTATAAAGGTATTATAGAGTATACGAAGGAATCGATCATTCTCCAGGGAAAGAACTGCAAGATCTGTTTTGCAGGGAAAGAGCTGTCGATTGATTATTATACCAATGAAGACATGAAAATCAGCGGAAAACTGGAGTCGGTACGCTATCTGTAAATCGGAGTGAATATATGCTTCATTGGATACAATACAGCAGGGGCTATGTAACGATCAAGGTGTGGGGATATTCCACCGAACGATTTCTGAATCTGTGCGGCAACCATAATATTCTGGTCTGGGATATCGAGAGCCACGTTACATACACTACTATGAATGTCAGCATAAAAGGCTTTTTTGAAATGAAGCCGTTACTGAAGAAAACAGGAACAAGGGCAGCCATCCTAAAGAAGTATGGACTGCCTTTTTATATGAATAAAATGAAAAAAAGAAAAATGTTCGTGGCAGGGCTGCTTGGCTGTTTTGCTTTCTGGATCGTCACCTCCCAGTTTATCTGGAATATTAAAATTCAGGGGAATTTCAGCATTACAGAGGATGTACTGATGGACTACCTGAGAGAGCAGAAGGTGTATGTCTCGATGAAACAGAAGGATCTCCACATCGAGGAACTTGAGGAAGCCCTGCGGGAACATTATGACAGGATCACCTGGGCATCTGTACAGGTGGATGGAACCACGCTGCAGATCTTTATCAAAGAAAATGAAATGCCAGTGTATGAAAATGAGGACACTGCAGAGGAGGATACAGAAAAGACAGAGAATGCTACAGATATCATTGCCAGCCATGACGGTGTAATCTCCTATATAGTGACCAGAAGCGGAGTTCCACAGGTCATGCCGGGAGATACGGTAAAAAAGGGAGATATTCTTGTCAGCGGTGCGGTTCCTGTCTACAACGAGGACACAACCGTGCGAAAATATCAGTTCTGCAACTCGGATGCAGATATTATGATCCGTTATTCAAAGAGCATTACGGTGGAACAGGAGCTTATCTACCAGCGCAAGGATTATTCCGGCCGGGAAATGCACAATACCGTTCTGGAGGCTGGAGGTCGTGAGCTACAGTGTACGCTCAGAAGAATTCCGTATGAACTTTATGATGTCTGTACCGATAAGAAACAGGTGTGTCTGCTGGATAAGCTGTATCTGCCACTGTACTTTGGAAAGCGTCATATCAGAGAGTATTGTCTGACAGATAGCCGCCATACAGAAGAAGAGATGCAGGAAATTTTTCGGGAGGAATGGGACAAAATAATATTAAGTTTCCGGGAAAAAGGGGTACAAATCATAGAAAAAAATGTTACAATAAAAAAGAATGAAAAAAATTGGGTCTTGTCTGCAAGGCTTCTTCTGGAGGAGCCATCGGTCTGTTTCAAGAGGACAGAAATCACACAGATCACTGCGGATACGGAACCGGAGGAGTAGAAAGGTACACGGTATGGAGGATTTTACCGTAAAATTGGATATTTCCATGGAGCATATGCAGAATCTGTTTGGAAGTAATGATTCGCATATCAGAAAAATAGAGGATGATCTCGATGTTGTTATTGTAGACCGGGATGGGGTTGTCAAGATAACGGGAGAAAAGAGTAAGGTTCAGAGGGCTGTCCGACTGGTGAATGATCTGGTGGCACTTTCGGAGCGTGGAAACATTTTGGACGAACAGAACGTGGGCTATGCGCTTGAAATGGATGCGCAGGCTCAGGACAATGCACTGCTGGAGATGGACAAGGATTGTATCTGCCACACGATAAACGGAAAGCCGATCAAGCCCAAAACGCTTGGACAGAAGGAGTACGTGGATGCTATCCGTAATCATATGATCGTATTTGGACTGGGACCGGCAGGAACAGGTAAGACCTATCTGGCTATGGCTATGGCGATCACAGCGTTTAAGAACAATGAAGTAGGCAGGATCATACTGACCAGACCTGCGATTGAAGCAGGAGAGAAGCTGGGGTTCCTTCCGGGAGATCTGCAGAGCAAGGTTGACCCGTATCTGAGACCGCTGTATGATGCCCTGTATCAGATCATGGGAGCGGAAAGCTTTGCCAAAAATATGGAGAAGGGTCTGATAGAGGTAGCACCTCTTGCGTATATGAGAGGGCGGACATTAGATAATGCCTATATCATTCTGGATGAAGCCCAGAACACGACACCTGCACAGATGAAGATGTTCCTTACCAGAATTGGTTACGGTTCCAAGGTGATCGTGACGGGAGATGCCTCACAGAAGGATCTGGCACCTGATGTCAAATCCGGACTGGATGTAGCCCTGAAGGTTCTTGAAAAGATTGATGATATTGCTTTCTGTAAGCTTACGAATAAGGATGTGGTACGTCATCCGCTGGTACAGAAGATTGTCAAGGCATACGACGATTATGAGCTGAAAAGCCAGAAATACTCTGAGATGAAACGGAAAAACAGGAAATATGACAGAAAATAAAAAAACTGCATGGATAAATTTTTTGCAGGCATTTTTGATGTTTGCACTATCAGGTGCCCTTTCTTTTGGGGGAAGTATCGTGCATGGCATGGAGGATGCACAGGTTCTGAGGAACACTGTGATGGTGATGCTTGGAACAGGGTGTATTATCTATTCTTTTTTTCTGAGTGAAGAGAAGGAACTTTTCATCTACCGTAATCAGGGCAGATTCGGAAGATTTTCAGGTGTCTTTCTGTGCTGTCTGGTTACGGCATTGTTCTTTCCGTATCTTCCTTCAACGGGATGGCCGTTTTTGGCGATTTTTGTCATACTCGGTATTTTCAGCAATATGATGACCGGTCTTGCGGCGGGGAGCGTCTGTCTGCTCCTTTCGGTCAGTCTTTCCGGGGGTGATTATTCGGTTTTCTGGCTGTATTTTGTCAGTGGACTGGTTGGGATTCTGGTACTCGGCACGCTGGACGAGGATTTCAAGGTTGGCATTCCGGTTCTGATTTCGCTTATGGCACTGCTGGTGTGTCTGACGGCGAACATTATTCTGTTTGCAAGGGAACAGCTATCCGTAGTACAGTTTCTGATACCGGGTATCAATCTGTTTGTGTCTTATATTCTGCTTTTGATCTTGTTGAAATTTTTCTGCTCGACGGTGGTAATGCGATACCGGGAGAAGTATCTGGAGATCAACGATCCGGAATGTCCGCTTCTTGTACGGCTGAAGGAGATGTCCAAACAGGAATATTATCATGCCATGCACACGGCATATCTGAGCGGCCGGATCGCGCACAGCCTTGGACTTGACGATCAGGCGGCAAAGTCCTGCGCTTATTATCACAATATTGGTATCCTCGGGGGTGAAAACAACTGGGAAAATATTGAAAAAATCTCAAAAGAGTATAATTTTCCACCGAGTGCCCACAGAATTTTAAAGGAATATACGGATGCGTCCGGCAAGATGGTTTCTGCGGAAACGTTGGTTGTTTTCTTTTCTGACAGTGTTGTCTCGGCAGTTTTATATCTGTTTGAAAAGGACCCGAAGGCAGAGATTGATTATACAAAGCTGATCGATACGATTTTTGAACAGAAGATGGAAACAGAGGAATTATGGCAGAACTGTATGACATTAGCGCAGTTTGCACAGATGAAAAAGATATTTGTAGAGGAGAAACTGTATTATGACTTCTTACGTTGAGAGTGAAGTTGAAATAAGCTTTCCGTTTGATTGTAAGGAAATTCTGGACAAGGTGGCAGACGCTGTCCTTGAAATGGAAAACTGTCCCTATGAAACGAGCATTAACCTATTGATCTCGGATGGAGCAGGGATTCGTGAATACAACAAAAATTACCGGGATATTGACAGAGAGACTGATGTTTTGTCCTTTCCCAATCTGGAATTTGAAACGGAAGGAGATTTTTCCTATGCGGAGAGCCATGAGGCAGACTGCTTTGATCCGGAAGGAGGGGAACTGCTGCTGGGGGATATTATTCTTTCGGCAACCCGCGTTGAGGAGCAGGCCAAAGAATACGGTCACAGCGTGTTGCGGGAGTTTGCCTTTCTGATCGCACACAGCATGCTGCATCTGTGTGGCTATGATCATATGGTGCCTGAAGAGGCGGCCGTTATGGAGCAGAAGCAGGAGGAGGTTCTGCAGTCTCTCGGTATTACGCGCGAAGCATAAAACATACACGGAAATGAGGACTTCTTTATGAAGATAAATATACACAGGAAAAAGGGAAATGCGACAGGCAATGGCCGTGGACAGTTCTCGGGCAGACTGTTGTCCGGTGCAGGCATTTTTGCCTATATCATACTTCTTATTATGAGACTTTTGCTCACTGATGCGATCGGTGATGCCGGAACCGGACTGTTTGCTCCGGCTTTTGAAATATTTTTCCTTGCAAGCCTGGTTTTTGCACAGGGGATGTCAAAGACGATGGGAAATTTGATCCGGTATCGTGTCAAGAGACAACAGTATCGGAATGCCAAAAAGGTTTTCAGTGCAGGATTTGCCATCAATCTGGTGTTCGGATTGTTGATGGCGGTAATACTGCTTTTGACGGCAGACAGGATCGCACAGATTGTCTGTCTGGAAGAGTTCAGCAGGCTTGCAGTGATGGCGGCAGCTCCTGCGGTTGTTCTGACGGCTCTTACAGGCGCCTTTCGCGGCTGCTTTAGCGGCTATGGAATTGGGCGTATTGGAATTTATTCCCAGTATCTTGAAAGTATCCTGATCGCCGTATTCTCTGTGATCTGTGGTCGCGCTTTTCGCAGTTATGGTGTAAAGGTTGCAGGACTGTTGCAAAGAGATGCCTATATTTATCTGTATGACGCACTGGGGGCAATGTTCGGGGTAATGCTCGCTGAACTGGTCACACTTCTTTTTCTGATGGTATTTTACATCCTGTATGCGGGAACGATCAAAAACAGTCTGCAACAGGATTCCGGAAAGCGGTTCGAGGGAACGGGAGAGCTGCAACGGATTCTGCTGGGAGGATGTCTGGTCAATGCAGGTTCCTTTATCCTGCCAAATCTCCTTCTGCTTCTGGATCAGCGGTTCTTTAACTTCTGCATGAACCGGACAGGACAAGGTGAAGTGAGAACAGCCCTGTGGGGAGCAAGCTACGGAAAAGCTTTTGCGCTTCTGGGGATCGCAGCGGCATGTCTGTGTCTCTGCGCACAGAACCATGTAGCAAGGATCGGGAGTGCCTACGATAAGGAAGAGTATCATATGATGCGGGAACGCATGGACAAGGGAATCCGGAAGCTGTGTATGCTGGCTCTCCCGGTGGCGGTGTATGTGGCGGTGCTCGCACAGGCAGTGGCGACGCTGCTTTTTAAAACGCAGGCGGCGTATGTGGCATCAGTGCTGCAAAAGGGATCTGCTGTGATCGCGTTGTTTGGATTCAGCTTCTTTTTTGGACAGCTGTTGATCCGCTTCCGGATGCAGCGTGAAAATCTGGTGTCGATGCTGATTGCGTTCCTTGTACACATTCTGATGCTGTTCCTCCTTGTAAAAAACAGCCTTCTCGGAATAGAAGGAATCCTGATCGCACTGATCCTGTTTTACGGTGTATATACAGTTCTTTCTTTCCTGCTTTTGCAGAGGGCACAGGCATACCAGATCAACTGGATGAAGTCGGTGGTTTTCCCGGCGGTAGCTGCCTTTGTATCGGGAATACTGGTTCTTTTGCTCAGCAGGCTTCTGCTGGATAGTGCAGGGGCACTCGTTACGATTCTGGCTGGATGTGTGGTCGGTATTTTTGTAGATGTGATCCTCCTGATGGTACTGCGTGTCCTGACCGAGGAGGAGCTGCTTCGGATGCCGCTTGGCACCATATTTGTTCTGCTTGGGAGAAATACCGGTATTCTGAGATAACAAAAATGAATAAATTTTTACTTATGACTGATACTTATTATGAGAATCTGTGTTGGAAAGGTTGGAGACCATGAAAATCATAAAACGTATCAGTCTTTTTTTAATACTTGCATCCCTGCTGCTTGCCGCAGGAGGATACGCTGCAATCCGTGCGGAACGATATTTTTATCCCAATAAATATGAAAACCGGGATTCTGCTGTAGAAACATATCCACTGAGCGGGAAAAGAGAAACATCTTCGGAGGAAGAGGTGATACAGACTGCGTCCGAACAGTTTCCGGTGGTGACGGCTGACACGGTATATCTGGTTGAGACGGTTAATCTGACGGATGGAAGTGTTGTTGAGGAAGAATTAAGCGTTCCCATCAACTATATGGGGCTTAACCGGGAAGAACTGATCCGGGAACTCAATGCTTTTGATGCAAACCCACCGCTTGCGGAGCTTGAAAAGGGATATGAGACCTGTGAGCTGACGGCTTTTTCCAAGGATCGGGTTGTAGTCTGCAAATATTATAAGGAGGAGACACCACACTCCTTTTATCTGATGGTGGCAGATCACTTTGTTGTCGTCTATGAAGAGGATCGGCAGACCTTATATATGAACACGGATATTCTGGTCGATCATCTGGACAGTGAATTGCAGGCGCAGATCATACAGGGAAAGTATATAGAGAGCGAGGAGGCCCTGTATAATTTCCTTGAATCTTATTCCAGTTAAGGGTATGATAACATAGAGTGTTTGTACAAGATGCGGAAAGGTAGCTTTGCGATGAAGAATACAGTGGCTGTGATTGGCGGAGGAGCGGCTGGCATGATGGCTGCTATCTGGGCCGCCAGATCAGGGGCCGAGGTAACAATCCTGGAGAAGAATGACCGGATCGGCAAGAAAATTCTGGCGACCGGAAATGGAAAATGCAATTTTGCAAACA
>CAKRPS010000063.1 GCA_934385475.1 uncultured Lachnospiraceae bacterium
GCTGTTGAGTACGAAGTAGTTAATGGCGAAAAAGGACCTCAGGCCGTAAACGTAACAAAGTTATAAGATTCGACTTATAACATTATAATCGGTATTACGATGTGCCTGTTCTTAAATATAAATGACTATTTTTATTTAGAATTTGCAGTATTGTCATAGCGGATTAGAAGAAGAACCTGTCTTTCGACAGGTTCTTTTTTTTCTGCACTTCCGTCTCAGTCTTCCTGTGCGACTGCCTTCAGCACCTCTTCCAGTTTCATATTTCCCCCAAAAAGATCAAGCGCACTTCCGATCGTCACGTGCACTCTTCCCCGTCCAAGCTTTCTGAGAATTGAGAGATCTTCAAAATTGTGGACTCCACCGGCATAGGTGACAGGAATCTTCCCCCAACTGCCGAGCAGCTCTGCAAGCGGTTCTTCGATTCCGCTCGCCTTTCCTTCCACGTCTACCGCATGCACCAGAAATTCATCACAATACGCAGAAAGTTCCTCCAGCGTTGCCTCATCCAAACATACATCCGTAAATTTCTGCCATCTGTCTGTCACGATATAATACGCATTCTCCCGCATCCGTGCACTCAGATCCAGTACCAGTTTGTCCTTTCCGACTGCTTCCACCAATTTCCTGAGATGATCATACTGTATCTGTCCATCCTTAAAAACATAAGAGGTTACGATCACATGGCTTGCACCGGCATCCAGAAACTGCCCCGCATTCTCCGGTGTGATTCCGCCTCCCACCTGCATACCTCCCGGATATGCACACAATGCCAACAGTGCCTGCTCTCTGGTTGCCTCATAATAAGGTGAGTTCACCGGATTCAACAGGATAATATGTCCATTACGAATTTGATATTTTTGATATAATTTTGCAAAAAAAGCTGCATCCTGCTTTGCCACATAATTTTCCTGCGCATGATCTCCTGCATCCTGAAGACTGCTTCCCACGATCTGCTTGACACTGCCGTTGTGAATATCAATACAAGGCCGAAATTCCATTTTTTCCCTCATTTCTGCGCACGCTTTTTGCGCATGCCGAGTTTGTGTCAAGTGCGCGCAGACACAAATCTCGCGATTGAAAAATTTTATTTTTCAATCTTTTCTAATCTCCATTCTTTGAATCGTTTCTGGCTCTGAATAATTTATTTTCTTTCTGACATAATAACATAAGAACAGGAAGTTTACCAAACATTCTGTTTGTATAACTATTCAGAGTCATGCAAATTTGACTTCTGTTCATGCTTGCATGAATACAGCATGTCAAATTTATATGACGAAGTAACCACATGAGCAAAAGTAAAGCCTTGAAAAGGCGATTTTGCGAATGGGGTTTCTGAATAGTTATCCATCTGCAATAATTTGCAAGTTTTTAGGAAAGGAGTATGTATTATTATGAAAAAGGAAAAAATCATTTTGGTTACAGCTCTTGCAGTCATGACCATGTGTCTTCTGACCGCCTGTGGAAATAACAACAAAGCGTCCGGCACAGGAAACAATTCCGGTACTACTGCCGAAAATACCAACAACACGGTGAGCAACGAAACAACCACCACAGACGACAACACAACAACAGACAACGCCATGGGCAATAACGATGAAACTCTGACGGGTAATGATGACAATGTAAACGATGTTACAGCCGGGGACTACGGTGATAATGACTCTATCCTCGAGGATGCCGGTGACGCAGTCGGTGATGTTGGCAACACTGCTGCCGATATCATCGACGACACTGCTGACGGTGTAGAAAATGTAGTAGACGACATCACCGGAACAGACAACGATACCGACAACAACAATACTACCGTCGGAGGTACCGGGAACACAACCGGAAACGGCACTGCCAACAAAATGAGCACCAGACAGGCAAACGCAAACCGGACCAGATAATCAGACTCACAAAATAAGCTCTCATATAATAGTCAAGCAGGGTATCTCTCCCGGCTTGACTATTATTTTTATAAACCAAATAACCTTGTAGCACCAAATTTGAATAAATTTAAAATTTCTGTTTCCCAAGGGTGTCTTGAACCAAGAACAGGGTGCATCACCAAATGCACCCTGTTCTTTCTATAATGATATACCGTTGTTTTTATACATCCTTTTCATTAATAATGCCGTCTCTGTATGCCTGCAGCAATTCCTCCAACTGATGGATGCTCTCCCGCAGTTCCGCTCCGATATCTGTATCGGAAATCTTCTGGCGTGCCGCACGCGTCTCAATAATCATAGAATCAGAAAAGATATCCGACTCGTGCAGGATCGCCGCCTCGGTAGATTCAAAAGGTTCATGGGCTACCAGACGCATTCCATAAGAGTTCGCAACAAGCGTATACCCGGCGATTCCGGTCTTATCCTGATATGCCTTTGAAAAGCCGCCATCAATGATCAAAAGCTTTCCACCACACTTGACCGGCGATTCTCCTTTTTTGAGTTCAACCGGAACATGGCCGTTGACGATGTGGGAATGCTCCCCACTGAGTCCAAATTCCCGCAGGATCTTGTTGATCACCTCTTCGTTGTCAAGCAATCTGTAGTACGCATTTTTAGTCTCTTTGTGAGTCTCCTTATCATCCAGGAAATACCGTTCAAAGGTTGCCATCTTATCCTTGCCAAATACCGGTGAGTTTGGTCCGGCCCAGATATACCAGATAATGTCCTGTCCTTTTAATTTCTCCTGCAGGTTATTATGTGCATAGTAGCCTTTTCTTGCATAGTGCTCTAACACATCATACAGCTCCTTACCGCTGTATTCTTCCCCATATACATTGACTTTGTTAAAATTCCCTTCCTCATCCATCGGAACACACCCATGGTAGAGAAGGTTGGAATTGTATACCTTATACAGCCCACCCTTGGAAAACAGAAATCTTACATGCTTTTGCAGCTTCTCACATTTCACAAAAGCCTGTCGCAAACGCTCCATGACCTGTTCCTCTGCCTTGGTCAGCTCATAAGGTCTTTCCCGGTTCACCGTCGGAAAATCCACATCCTTCATGGCATATGGCACACCGTCCAGCGTAAGCGTCTTATTTTCATAGTCAATATGATTCAGCAGAAGCCGGTCCTCCATATGAAATTCCGGTCTGCGCATGATCAGCTGCCCTTCCAGCTTAAACTGGATCATGGCGATCGCCTTGTGCATTTTCATATCAAGGCTGAGATCCTTTGTGTCATAATCTGTATTGTACTTGATCGCAAAGGCTTCACAATCCGTGTCCTTATAGGTATCCAGCGCAAAGGTTGCAAGCGGGATCAGATTGATTCCATAGCCCTCCTCCAACGTATCCAGATTGCCATATCTTGCAGCCATCCGCACCACATTTGCGATACATGCAAGATGTCCGCTCGCTGCACCCATCCAGACGATGTCGTGATTTCCCCACTGTACATCTACGGAATGATACTGACACAGCGTATCCAGGATCACATGCGGTCCCGGTCCTCTGTCAAAAATATCACCCACGATATGCAGATGGTCAATAACCAGCCTCTGGATCAGATTACTCAGGGCAATGATAAACTCCGGAGCCCTTCCGATCCTTATGATCGTGTGGATAATTTCATTGTAGTAAGCCTCTTTATCCTGAATCTCTGCCTTCTCCGTGATCAACTCCTCAATAATATAGGAGAAATCCTTCGGCAGTGCCTTACGGACCTTGGATCTGGTATATTTTGAAGAAACTCTCTTAGTGATCTGCACCAGCCTGTGCAGTGTAATCTTATACCAGTCCTCAATGGAGTTTTCATCCTCCTGCTTCAACACGATGTCCAGCTTCTCACTCGGATAATAGATCAGCGTCGCCAGACTCTTCTTATCCTTGATGCTGAGTGTGTTTCCAAATTCCTCGTCAATTTTACGCCGTACTGAACCGGAGCCATTCTTGAGCACATGGTTAAACTGCTCATACTCTCCGTGAATGTCCGTCATAAAATGCTCAGTTCCTTTGGGCAGGTTGAGGATTGCCTGCAGGTTGATAATCTCTGTAGAAGCCTCCGCAATCGTCGGATACTGCTTGGAAAGGCTCTTCAAATATTTTAATTCTAAATCATCCATACTGTAATTATCCGGTATTCCGGCAGTGCCTGTTAGTTCCGTTCTATTCCCTCTCTCCTAAGACAACATCACTCATATTATACATACCCGCAGGCTTTCCTGCGAGGAATTTCGCTGCCTGTATCGCTCCCTTTCCAAATACGGCCTTGGAATAAGCTCGGTGTGAGAACGTGATCACCTCATCGGTGCCGGCAAAAATCACATCATGGTCTCCCACAATGGTTCCGCCCCTGACTGCACTGATACCTATCTCCTTCCGGGTTCTTTTCTCCCTTATCTGACTTCTATCATACACATATTTGTAGGAATTGTCCAACTCCTCATTGATGGAATCCGCGAGGGCAAGTGCTGTTCCACTGGGTGCATCCAGTTTCTGATTGTGATGCTTCTCCACAATTTCAATATCAAATCCCGCAGGAGCCAGAATCCCTGTCGCCTCCTTCAGAAGCTTCAGCAGCATATTGATTCCCAGAGACATATTGGCAGAGCGCAGGATCGCTACCTGCTCCGATGCCTCATTCACCTTCTCGATCTGCTCCGGGGAAAGTCCGGTTGTACACAGGACACAGGGAATCTTCTTTGCTGCACAGAATTCCAGCAATCCGTCTATTGCCACGCTGTTAGAAAAGTCAATGACAGCATCCGCCTCCACGTCACATTCCGTCGTGCTTCTGAAAACCGGATAGGGATTCTTTATCTCTCCATAAGCATCAATTCCTGCTACAATCTCTATTTCTTCATCTGCTGCGATCAGTCCGGTGATCATCTGTCCCATCTTTCCATTGCAGCCGTGCATAATCACTTTTACCATGTCTGTTCCTTTCTTTTCAGGCTGTCACGCCCTGCTTTCTATAAAATTCCATATGCCTTCATAGCGTTCTGAAGCTTCTCTACATTCTGCGGCTCCATCGGGCTGAGCGGCATGTGAAGCGGCCCTACTTCTTTTCCCATCAGATTTAATGCTGTCTTTACCGGAATCGGATTTACTTCACAGAACAGCGCATCAATCAGTTCAATCGCGCGGAGCTGTTCCTTCATACTGCCCTCTACATCCCCGTCAAAATATTTCTGGCAGATATCGTGTGTCTGCTTCGGCGCAACATTGGACAATACGGAGATGACACCCTTACCGCCGAGGGACAGAAGCGGAACGATCTGGTCATCGTTGCCGGAATACAGATCAATCTTTCCATTTGCAAGAGACATGATCTTAGCCACCTGCGAAATATTTCCGCTTGCTTCTTTCACGCCAACGATATTGCTCACCTCATTGCAAAGCCTTACCAGAGTCTGCGGCTGAATATTGCATCCGGTTCTGCTCGGTACATTATAAAGGATGATCGGCAGCTTCACAGAATCAGCCACTGTTTTGAAATGTGCAAAAAGTCCGTTCTGAGTTGCCTTGTTATAGTATGGTGTTACCACAAGAAGGGCATCTGCACCGATCTTCTCTGCCTCCTGGGAAAGATACACCGCTGTCTCTGTACAGTTGGAACCTGTGCCTGCCACTACCGGGATTCTTCCCTTTACAACCTCGACACAGTGACGGATCACATCCAAATGCTCCTCATGGGTCAGAGTCGCTGCTTCTCCAGTCGTTCCGCACACGATGATCGCGTCTGTTCCCCCTGCGATCTGCTCTTCAATGATCTCTGTAAATTTCTCGTAATTGACACTTCCATCCTCATGAAATGGTGTTATGATCGCAACACCTGCTCCTTTAAATACTGCCATGTCTTTTTCCTCCCATGCTGTGTTTGTTATGTTACAATAAAACAATAAAAGCTGACCACACAGGGCCAGCTTCATTTCATTCACAAAAAATAAATATCTGAACTGATAGCGCCCCATCTGTATCGATGACAGTCATACAGCTCTTAACTGCATGCCCAAGCAAAAAAAGTTTCAGGACCTTTCTCCTTTCGGCGTGTTCCCCTTTCAAGATCCTTCACATGTGCCTGTCACATCCAAACCTCTACTTTTGAAAAACGCAACCTCTATCAACCTCTATTCAGTTGTTGTTAAAGTTATGATAGCATCGTGTCTGACTTCTGTCAATCCACAATCTCTGTCAAGAACTATGTAAAAAGTGCTCTGCCCTTCTTACCATATTTTAAACTGCATCGTCTCAACCTTCGTCACTTCATCTGCCAGCATGCACACCTCATCATTCAGGGTGATTCCCGTCATGATAATGTCCATCTCATCCGGCTTACAGGAAAGGAGATTCCGAAGTTCCTCCACACTGATGATCTCGTTGTCGATCAGGCCAAGCACCTCATCCAGGATCAGCAGGGAACATTCCCCTGTATTCATAACTTTTTTGGCAAAATTAAGTCCGTTGCGGATATTGACTATCTCTTCTTCCTTGCGGGCATCCGAGAGAAGACTGAAATCTTCTTCTGATTTCTCAAACCGGAAGATCTTGATTTCCGGCTCCAGACGTTTCACAAACTCTGACTCCGTAAGTCCACGTCCCTTCAGGAACTGAATGATGACAACGTACTCTCCTTTACATGCTGTCTGGACTGCTCTGCCCAGCGCTGCGGGCGACTTTCCGTGTCCCTCACCGCTATAGATCTGAATCATACCCTTTTCCATGTCTGATGACCATACCCTTCTCCTGCCGGCAGAACTCTTTTCCGGCGGAAAATGGCTGCGCAGCATAAACAGTTGTGACTCCATGCCTGCCTATCATAGCATAACTTATCATAATTCGCAACATTTTTCGGAAATCCCCGCTATTGCGGATCTTTTCAGCAGTCCTCAACCATTTCCAGCTTGCTTACAGACACCTCATAGGCAACTCTTTTTTCCAACTGCTCCTCAGACAGTTTCTTCATATATTCACGGCTCTGGATTCTTCCCCAGATCGCACAACGGCTTCCGACCTCAAAGCTGCTTGCATATCTTGCATTTCTGCCCCAGCAGATACAGGGTATGTAGTCCGACTTGCCATAGGGTCTGTTCACCGCGAGCAGAAGATCCGCAATTTCTCTTCCGAGAGGCGTTTTCCGGTAAATCGGAGCCTTGCAGATATAGCCATCGAGAAAAATCTGATTGGTCTTTGCGTTTTCCCCGATTTCGTCCACAAATTCAATCTCTCTTGCAAACACCGACAACACCAGACGGTTTTTGCGCTCCTCATGTCTGTTGTAGGATCGGAACTGTCCCGTAACGCTGATCTTCATCCCTTTGTAGTCCTCTCCTACATCCAGCAATCTTTCCGAAACCATCACCGGTATTCTGTCCGTGGAATCGCTCAGTCGGTCTACACTGATATCTACCATATAAAAGCCTTCCCCGAAAATCTCGTGACTGTAGGTGAAATCACTGACGATTTCCCCCATTATGGTCACCTGGTTGTTTTCAATCACCTTATCTGTCATGTTTATTCTCCCTTCTACACTGTGGTATTGTATTACCAATATATAATAAAACCCATGCGATTAGAACTGTTAGTGGTCGCGGTATCCCTGCCATGACCCTTCAAACGCCGTAAATTGCACACTTGCAAGATAAAATCTGTGGTGATATAATAAATCAGTTTGAATACAGGAACGGAGACTAATAAGGATGAAACAGACTAGAGAAGATATCAGAAATATTGCTATTATCGCCCATGTCGATCACGGCAAGACAACCTTGGTCGATGAGCTTCTGAAACAGAGTGGTGTTTTCCGTGAAAATCAGGAAGTAGCGGAACGTGTCATGGACTCCAACGATATTGAAAAAGAGCGTGGCATCACCATTCTTTCCAAAAATACAGCCGTCATGTACAAAGGAATCAAGATCAACATTATCGACACCCCCGGCCACGCCGATTTCGGTGGCGAGGTTGAGCGTGTCCTCAAGATGGTAAACGGCGTTATTCTGGTGGTAGACGCTTTTGAAGGCCCTATGCCCCAAACCAAATTCGTACTGAAAAAAGCCCTTGAGCTGAATCTGGCCGTCATCGTCTGCATCAACAAGTGTGACCGTCCGGAGGCAAGACCGATCCAGGTCGTAGATGACGTTCTGGAACTTTTCATGGATCTCGATGCAAATGATGAACAGCTCGACTGTCCTTTTGTCTACGCCTCAGCCAAGGCCGGTACTGCTACCACACAGCTTACCGTAAAAGGCAAGGATATGACAGCGCTCTTTGATACCATCATCGAGCACATTCCCGCTCCGGAGGGTGATCCGGATGCCGGTACACAGGTTCTGATCAGCACGATCGACTACAACGAATACGTGGGAAGAATCGGTGTCGGCAAGGTAGACAACGGCACTGTCAAGGTCAATCAGGACGTTGTCATCGTCAATCATCACGAACCCGATAAGATGAAGAAAGTAAAGATCAGCAAGCTTTATGAATATGATGGTCTGAACAAAGTAGAAGTCAAGGAAGCCGGCATCGGTTCCATCGTTGCCATCTCCGGCATTGCAGACATCCACATCGGTGACACGCTCTGCTCCCCGGAGAATCCACAGCCGATTCCTTTCCAGAAGATTTCTGAGCCTACCATTGCCATGCACTTTATTGTCAATGATTCACCGCTTGCCGGTCAGGAGGGAAAATATGTCACAAGCCGCCATCTGCGCGACCGTCTTTTCCGTGAACTGAACACCGATGTCTCTCTTCGCGTGGAGGAAACTGAGACGACAGAAGCCTTTAAGGTTTCCGGACGTGGCGAGCTTCACCTTTCCGTGCTGATCGAAAATATGCGCCGTGAAGGTTATGAATTTGCAGTCAGCAAGGCAGAGGTTCTTTATAAAACTGATGAAAACGGCAAAAAGCTCGAACCTATGGAGCTTTGTTATGTAGATGTACCGGAGGAATTTTCCGGAACGATCATTGAAAAGCTGAGCCAGAGAAAAGGTGAACTGAAGAATATGGGCGTTGCTTCCGGCGGCTATTCCCGTCTGGAGTTCTCCATTCCTTCCCGCGGACTGATCGGCTACCGTGGCGAGTTCATGACCGATACCAAAGGAAACGGCATCATGAACAGCGTCTTTGACGGCTACGGTCCTTATAAGGGAGATATCCAGTACCGTAAGCAGGGTTCCCTGATCGCCTTTGAGGCAGGAGAAGCCATCACTTACGGACTTTACAATGCTCAGGAGCGCGGTACTCTTTTCATCGGCCCCGGCACCAAGGTATATTCCGGTATGATCGTCGGTCAGAACGGTCGTGGAGAGGACATTGAATTAAATGTCTGCAAGAAAAAACAGCTCACCAACACCCGTTCCTCCAGCGCAGATGAAGCACTCCGCCTGACACCTCCGAAGGTTCTCAGTCTGGAACAGGCTCTGGAATTTATTGACACAGACGAGCTTCTGGAGGTTACTCCGAAGTCACTTCGTATCCGCAAGAAGATTCTGGACCCCACTCTCAGAAAACGTGCAGCGATCTCTGCCGCATCAAAGAAAAACTAACAAAAATGAATCCCCGCCAGCCGGCTTACACCGGGCAGCGGGGATTTTTAATTTTCTTTTTTTCAAATTATCAGAGCCTAAGCGCGATTGTCGCAATCCGGAAATAGATCAACAACGAAATTGCATCCACAATGGTCGTGATGAACGGGCTCGCCATAACGGCTGGGTCAACGCCGATTCTCTTTGCAATCATCGGCAGGGTCGCTCCCACAAACTTCGCCACAATTACCGCAAGCAGCAATGTCAGGCATACCACAAAGGCCACCGTGACGCCTACCCGGTCCAAAACCAGAAGCTTTACAAAGTTACATATCCCCAACGTCACACCGCACAGAAGTGCCGTCCGGATTTCTTTCCAGATTACCCGGTACCAGTCCTTAAACCGGATCTCGTCCAGCGAAAGTCCACGGATGATAATGGCGCTCGCCTGGCCACCCGCATTTCCGCCGGTATCCATCAGCATAGGGATAAATGCTGTCAGCACAACGTATTTGCTCAGCGCATTTTCAAACGAGGTAATGATACTGCCGGTAAAGGTTGCTGAGATCATCAAAAGCAGCAGCCACGGTATCCTCTTCTTGTAAGCTTCAAAGACCGTCGTCTTCATATAAGGCTTATCGGAAGGCATGATAGCCGCCATCTTCTCGATATCCTCTGTCGTCTCCTCTTCCAGAATATCCACAACGTCATCGACAGTGATAATACCCACCAGCCGATTCTCATTATCCACAACGGGCATCGCCGTAAAGTCGTATTTCTTGAACTGCCTTGCTACCTCTTCCTGATCCATCAGGGTATGAAGCGAAATGACATTCTCATGCATCATCTCACCGATGATCGCATCCGGCTCACTCAACAACAGGTAACGCAGTGCAACGGTTCCCACCAGATGTCTTTCCTTGTCCAGTACATAGCAGATGTTAATGGTTTCACTGTCAAGTCCCACTGTTCTGATCCGGTCGATCGCTTCCCGGACCGTCAGGCTCTCTTTCAGGTCTACATACTCCACCGTCATGATACTTCCTGCGGAGTCCTCCGGGTAGCGAAGCAGATGGTTGATATCCCTTCGTGTTTCCGGGTTGGCATGCGCCAGCAGGCGTTTCACCACGTTGTCCGGCATCTCCTCCACCAG
>CAKRPS010000064.1 GCA_934385475.1 uncultured Lachnospiraceae bacterium
TCCGCCGGTTGAGAAGAAGCAAAGAGACAGACGGAAGAAAAAAACACTTGCAAATGACAACGAGATGTGATAAATTATTAATGTTGCATAGAAAGATGGTCCTCTGTTACAGAACGTATTAAGAACATCCGGAGCATTTAGGAGGAAGATATGAACCAGATTATTAAAGAAATCGAAGATGCGCAGTTGAAAGAAGCAGTTGGCGGATTTGAAGTAGGTGATACCGTTAAGGTTTACGGTAAGATCAAAGAGGGAAACCGTGAAAGAATCCAGATCTTTGAAGGAACTGTATTAAAAATGCAGGGAGGAAGCAACAGAGCTACCTTCACAGTAAGAAAGATTTCCAACGGTGTCGGAGTTGAGAAGACATGGCCGATGCATTCACCGAATGTAGAGAAGATTGAAGTAGTCAGAAAGGGTAAAGTAAGACGTGCTAAGCTGAACTACCTGAGAGATCGTATCGGTAAGAAAGCTAAGGTTAAAGAGCTTGTAAAATAAGAGATAAGCGGATGTCCTGCCAAGCGCGGTACATCCGTTTTTTTGTGGAATAGGAAATTGCCTGTAGATAGCGGTGGCGTAAGCCACCCGGGTATGCTATACTGTTTGTGCGTCAGATGAGACAGTCTGAAGTATTACGGCAGAAAGGAAGAGGCCGGGATGGCAAGAAGAAAGGGTCTGACCTTTTACCAGAAAAAGAAGAAACTGAATTCCAGGTTGATAAAGGATATTTTTGAGGTTGTGGTAGGCTGTGTGGCCGCAGTCTTTCTTTCCTTTGTCATTATTTTTTCAATAGGAATGCGGACCAGTGTGATAGGAGACTCTATGGAGCCGACGTTGTATAACGCACAGGAGATACTGATCAGCCGGTTTGCCTATAAGCTTACGAATCCCAAACGTTTTGATGTGATCGTATTTCTGCCAAATGGAAATCAGAACTCACATTTTTATGTAAAGAGAGTGATCGGACTTCCGGGGGAAACTTTGCAGATCAAAAACGGAAGCGTATATATCAACGGAGCACTTCTGACAGAGGACGAACAGTTTGACAAGATGGTGGATGCCGGAATTGCAGTCAATGAGATTACGCTTTCCGGTGATGAGTATTTTGTGCTGGGAGATAACCGCAACAGCAGTGAGGACAGCAGATCCGGCAATATCGGACCGGTCACCAAAAACACGATTATCGGGAAGGCCTGGTTCCATATGGCAGTAGACGAAGAAAGAATGGGTCTGGTAGAATAGAGACAAGAGGTGGAGCATGAATTATCAGTGGTATCCGGGGCACATGACGAAAGCCAAACGGATGATGCAGGAAAATATAGGGTTGATCGATCTGGTGATCGAGCTGGTTGATGCAAGGATTCCGCTCAGCAGCCGTAATCCGGATATTGATGAGCTTGGCAAAAACAAGGCTAGGATGATACTTCTCAACAAATCAGACCTTGCAGACCCGGCCGGAAACAAGGCGTGGATGGAGTATTTTGTGGAGAGAGGTTTTCATGTGCTGGAGGTAAATGCAAAGACCGGACAGGGTCTTAAAGCCATTCAGGGTAAGGTCAGGGAAGCCTGTAAGGAAAAGCTGGAGAGAGACAGAAGCAGAGGAATCAAGAATCGTCCGGTACGCGCTATTGTTGTGGGAATCCCCAATGTCGGGAAATCGACTTTTATCAATTCCTTTGCCGGAAAGGCGTGCACCAAGACCGGAAATAAACCGGGTGTGACGAAGGGAAAACAGTGGATCCGGTTAAATAAGGAACTGGAGCTTCTGGATACACCGGGAATCTTGTGGCCGAAGTTTGAGAGTGAAGAGGTTGGCAAAAAGCTTGCCTTTATCGGGTCCATGAACGATGAGATCCTGCAGATGACCGAACTTGCGATGGAGCTTGCCGATTATCTGATGAATTATTATCGCAGCGTGATGACAGAGCGCTATCAGCTGGAGCAAGGCAGAGAGTATGAGCCGGTACAGCTTCTGGAGCATATCTGTGAGACACGCAAGTGCTACAAAAAGGGACAGGAGCCGGATTATGAGAAGGCAGCGTCTCTGCTGATCGAAGATTTCCGCAGCGGAAGGATTGGAAGGATCACCCTGGAGCTGCCGGATGGGGAAGAAGGGTAACGGATTGTAATGAAGAAAATAATAAAAGAGATATTAAGTATGAGTCTGTACCTGTTGGTGATCCTTTGTGCGGTATATCTGCTGATCCATTATGTGGGACAGAGAACACAGGTACAGGGAAGCTCCATGGAGCCGATGCTCACCAATGGAGACAACCTGATCGTTGATAAGATATCGTACCGGTTTCGTGATCCGGAGCGCTTTGATATTATCGTATTTCCTTTTCAGTATGAGGATAATGTTTTTTATATCAAGCGTATTATCGGTCTTCCGGGAGAAACGGTTCGGATTGACGATGAAGGAAACATATATATCAACGGAGAAATTCTCGAGGAACATTACGGCAAGGAAGTGATCCAGAATCCGGGAAGGGCACGTGAGGAGATTACGTTGGCAGATGACGAATATTTCGTGATGGGAGATAATCGTAATAACAGTTCGGACAGCAGAGATCCTTCGGTGGCGGAAGTCAGACGGGAAGATATCGTGGGAAGAGCATGGCTTCGGATATGGCCGTTTAAGGAATTTGGTTTCATCAAGCATCAGTAGAAAGCAAAGAGGATATAGCAATGTCGGAGAGTATCAGTAGTATCCGCGAAAAATTACAGGCAGCCGGGATAAACGAGCTGCCTGCCATTTTTTCACAGTATGAAAAGGACGAAAGAGCCGGAGTACAGAAAGAGATCGAACGCGCGAGAAAGCGTTTGGAGGCTTACCGGAAGGAACTGGAGCGCTGTGAGAATCTGAAAAAGTATGAGAGGGAATATGAGACGTATGCCCATATCTGTGGGATCGATGAAGTCGGGAGAGGACCGCTTGCAGGTCCGGTTGTGGCAGGCGCGGTAATTCTTCCGAAAGATTGTGATATATTGTATATCAATGATTCTAAGAAACTGTCCGAAAAAAAGAGAGAAGAGCTCTATGATGTGATCATGGAGAAGGCAGTTGCGGTAGGGCTTGGCTACAGTACGCCGGAACGGATTGATGAGATCAATATTTTGCAGGCAACCTATGAGGCAATGCAGCAGGCAATCGGCAAACTGTCCGTAAAACCGGATCTTCTTCTGAATGATGCTGTGACGATACCGAAGGTAGATATCAGACAGGTGCCGATCATCAAGGGAGATGCCAAAAGTATCTCCATCGGTGCCGCCAGTATTGTGGCGAAGGTCACCAGAGACCGTTTGATGGTACAGTATGATGAAGTCTATCCGGAATATGGTTTTGCCTCCAACAAAGGCTATGGAGCTCAGATACATATCGACGCACTGAAAAAATACGGGCCGTGTCCGATCCACAGGAAAACCTTTATCACACATTTCTGTGGCTAACCGGTTTTTCAGCACAGAAAAGAAGAGGGATTGTACAGGTGAATCTTGGTAATATTCTAAAAAGAGACCGAAATATCAGCGAGAACAGTCAGGTAAAGGCGGCTGCAAATCTGCCGAGAGGAGAACGCGGTTATCGGATCATGAGTGAGATGCGCTCTCTGGTGCCGGGGCAGACGATTCAGGGAGAGGTTGTCGCACGCAGTGGAAATGCGGTACAGATTTCGGTTGCAGGAGAACTTCTTCTGAGCGCCAGACTGGATCAGAATGTCAATATCCTTCCGGGGCAGAGCATGAGCTTTGAAATTATGTCCAACAATGGCTCGGTGCTATCCTTGTCGCCACTGTATGCGAACATGGCAAATGGTGAGACGATAGCCAAGGCTTTGACGGAAGCCGGATTGATGCAGACCAAAGAAAACCTCGAGATGGTCTCTATGATGATGGAAGAGGGAATGCCTATTGACCGGGAGTCGGTGCTGCGCATGGGCAGACAGCTTCTGGATTTTCCGGATCAGGAGGCACTGACACTGATCCGCATGACAAGGTTAAATATCCCGATCACGGAAGCCAATATAGAACAGTTTGAACAGTATGAGGCGATGAATCATCAGGTGGTACGCAGTGCGGAGACCATTATGGATGAGATTCCACAGCTGTATGAGGAACTGGTATCAGAAGGAAAAATGGATGATGCCGTGGATTTCCTGCGCAGTGTCATGGATATTCTGGGAGAAAATATAGCAGGCGGCGGGGAAGAAACGACAGTGGGAGAGAATCCTCCCGCGGCAGAACTGCCGAATCCAGAAACGGTGCCGGTGGAGAAGCAGGAGAATCCAAAGGGTGAGGTGACCCTGCCGACAGCAGCAGCGCAAACCTCTGAAACGGAAGAGCTTCCCAAAGAGGTACTGAAGGACCGGGAGGGTATGGCAATGCTGCTCAGGGAACTTGGAATGGACGAGGACAGTGCAGCGGCTGTGCAGAGAGGAGAACTTCCGGCGAAGGATGTGATCGAATTTGTCAGAAAGGCCATGGAGGAGCTTGCGGGTGGCAAGGTCATCAAGGACAGGAACCCGGAGGAAGGGAGTCCGTTGCAAAGACTTCTGGGTGACAAAGGCTTTCAGGCTATGCTGAAGGAGGAGTTGATGAAGCAGTGGCTCCTGAAACCGGAACAGGTAGCACAGGGGAAGGAAGTCGAAAAACTGTATGAGCGGATGCGGGAACAGACGGCTAGGATGACGGAGGCTCTGGAGCACGTCGGAAAGGCGGACAGTGCCCTTGGACGAAGCGTACAGAACCTGCAGAATAATGTAGAATTTATGAACCAGTTAAACCATGTGTTTACCTATGTACAGCTTCCACTTAAAATGACAGGAAACAATGCGCATGGCGATCTCTATATCTATACCAACAAGAAGAGTCTTGCTGCAAAGGACGGAAATGTCAGCGCAGTGCTTCATCTGGATATGGAACATCTCGGAATGGTGGATGTCTATGTCACGATGAAAAATAATAAGGTAGGAACGAACTTTACGCTGGAGGATGATGCGGCACTTGATCTTGTGGCAGAGCATATTGATATCCTGGAAAAAAGACTGGCAGACAGAGGATATGAGCTGAATGCCAAAATGAGCAGAAAAGAACCGGGAGAAGATGGGGAGAGCGGTTCTGTGATGCAGACGATGCTGGAGCAGAGCAAGAATATCTCTGTGTTAAGTCATACCTCCTTTGATATGAGAGCCTAAAGGAAAGGATGTGAATGAGCGTGAGTGGAAAGAAAGAAGACACAAAACCCAAACAGGCGATCGCACTGGAGTATGATCCGGAGGAAGAGGCACCGCGCGTTATTGCGTCCGGTCGTGGAGAGCTGGCAGAACGCATTATCGAGAGAGCCAAAGAGGCGGATGTTCCGGTGCACAGGGATGATAAGCTGGCAGACACACTTTCCAGACTTGAAATAGGAGATATGATCCCGCCGGAGCTCTATGAGGTTGTGGCAGAGATACTGATCTTTGTGGATTCCATGGATAAGATCAAGGCCAAGCTAGGCAAAAAATAGGAGGCTTTTATTTGAATAACAGGAGAGTTGGAGCACAGAAGGAGGAAGAGGTCTGTGCTCATCTGCTATCTGAGGGAGTGCATATTCTTGAGAGAAACTTCCGGTGCAGACAGGGTGAGATCGATGTGATCGGCTATGATGGTGGGTATCTTGTGTTTTTTGAAGTAAAATACAGAAAAACTCCGAATAAAGGCAATGCCGCGCAGGCGGTAGGAATGGCCAAACAGAGGAAGATCTGCAGGGTGGCGGACTATTACCGCTTTTTGCATCACTGCGCGGAGGATACACCGGTGCGCTTTGATGTGATCGCAGTGGATGGAAAGCAGTTAAGCTGGATTCAGAATGCATTCGATTACCGATGATTTTGTGAAGGGGGTTCTGAATCGTTGCAACTAAATAAAATATAATAACGGGAGCATAGAAGAATGGAATTATACAGGCACAGGACAACAGGCTATCAGATGAAGGTAAATAAAAAGGGTGAGGTGGAATATCTGGCGTTCCCGATTTTGGAGGAGACGGGCATGGTAAGACATCTGTTTACCACGAGAGCCGGGGGAGTCAGTGAAGGAATTTTCAGTACGATGAATGTGAGCTATACCCGGGGAGATGAGAAAGAAAGAGTTGATGAGAACTACCGCAGGATTGCGGATGTGCTTGGCTGTAGAATGGAGGACTTTGTCTGTTCGGATCAGACACATACGACAAACCTTCGGCTGGTCACAGGGCAGGATCGGGGAAAGGGTGTTGTCTGCCCGAAGGACTACACGGATGTGGATGGACTCCTGACGCAGGAACCCGGTATTGTTCTTGCAACATTTTATGCGGACTGCGTACCGTTATATTTTGTGGATACAAAGCACAGGGCGATAGCACTTGCCCATTCCGGCTGGAGAGGAACGGTGGCACGGATGGGAGGATGTGTGGTAGAGAAGATGCGGGAATGTTTTGGCACAATGCCGGAGGATCTGGTAGCGGCGATCGGTCCTTCCATCTGTCAGGAATGTTATGAGGTCAGTGAAGACGTGGCAGAGGCATTTCGGAAAGAGTTCCGGGGAGACTTGCAGGCCAAGCAGCTTCTGGAGGATAAAGGCAACGGAAAATATCAGCTTGATCTCTGGAGAGCAAATGAGATCGTGCTTACGGAGGCAGGAATAAAAGAGGAGCGGATACAGATCACGGATCTGTGTACCTGCCACAATCCGTCGTATCTTTTTTCACACCGGGCAAGTCAGGGCAGACGGGGAAACCTTGGTGCGTTTCTCGGACTTTTGGACAATTAAGAAATCCTTAACTATTTTCAAACCTATTCCTTTATTTTTCCATGTTTGAATAGTAGTATGCAGATTACAGAAGAGGTGAAAACAAATGGCAAACATTCTGGTATGTGACGATGACAAAGAGATTGTAGATGCAATAGAGATCTATCTGTTGCAGGAGGGCTATCATATTTTTAAGGCGTATGACGGAGAGCAGGCAATCAAGATGCTGAAGGAGAACAATATCCAGCTTCTTCTGATCGATATTATGATGCCGAAGCTGGACGGGATCCATGCAACCTTAAAGATTCGTGAATACTCCAGCATCCCGATTATCTTCCTGTCGGCGAAGTCGGAGGACAACGATAAAATTCTGGGATTGAATATCGGAGCGGATGATTATATCACGAAGCCGTTCAATCCGTTGGAGCTGGTGGCGAGGGTGAAATCCAATCTGCGCAGATATACGACGCTGGGAAATCTCAATGTTGAAAACAACGCATTGTTTCAGGTGGGAGGCCTATGCATCAACGATGATACCAAGGAAGTCTCCGTGGATGGAGAGCCTGTTAAGCTCACGCCGATTGAATACAACATTTTGCTGCTGCTGGTAAAAAACTGTGGACGTGTTTTCTCAATAAACCAGATTTATGAGAGCATCTGGAACGAGGAGGCAATCGGCGCAGACAATACCGTGGCCGTACATATCAGACATATCCGGGAAAAGATTGAAATCAATCCGAAGGAGCCCAGATACCTGAAGGTTGTCTGGGGAGTAGGCTATAAGATTGAAAAACAGTAATGCCACAGAATGCCACAACCTGAAATCTGCAGATACAGGACAAGAGCATTTCGGAAGGAGCAGGGGCGGAATGGGAGAAGAAAACAAAGAACAGAGACAAAAGAAAAACAAAAGAGGAATGTTTCTTTTTCTTCAGATACTGCAGCATATCATGCTGGCTTTGGTAATTATATCCTTGTTTGTGACAGTTGTCGGATCACAGGTCAGGATTCAGGGACTCAATCATTATGTCAATTATGATCTGTATGCGGAAGACAAAGACAAGCAGTATGAAGAATCAGAGCTTTTCAATAATATCTTCGGTTATTCACTGGCCGATATCGTGAGACTTGGTGTTATCAGCAGCCAGCTGGAAACAGATGGAAAGTTTGATGGAAACAAGATCGTTGATATTACGGCGTATAATTATCGGGAAGAGAGACTGCCAAAGCAGTATGTTACAGCAGAGTATTATCTGGAAGACCTGTTGAAATGGAACGGTCATGGCTTTGAAACAACGGGGATGAACACGACGAAGGAGCAATTCCTTGCGGATAAGACGAGGGTAACCTCCGTGGATGAAAGCAGCAGATATTACAATACTTCAGATGCCAATTATCTGAAATCAGATATCAGTCAGTATACACATGTGAACGAGGTTCCCTCTGATAAGATCCATATAGACACGGTAGAAGAGAACAATGGACAGGATGGCTTTGTAGAGGACTATCAGGAAGCCGATTATGCGAATGAACCGGTGATCATAGAGGAGAATACGGACACGGTTTATGAAGAAGGATCAGAGGAAGACTATCATGAGATATTGATCAACCGTTACAAAACAGTTGAGGGAAAGAACCTCGAAGAATATGTCTCAGATTGGGATTTGTACAATGATCTGCTTTATAATCTGGAGACAGCTGCAGAAAATCTTTCCTATAATTATAATGAATACCTGAGAGGTAAGGACTACTACAGCACAGACAGATCCAATATGCGCTACCTGATCCAAAAACAGGTGGACGGTAAGACACAATATTATACCAACCTGCAGGATAATGCTGACATCGCGGCAGTATCTGCTGCAATGAAGGATAACAAGGGATTTGATAACAGTGGACTGCCGGCAGAGAAATATCTGTATTATAGTCCGGCAGATATGGTGTATGAGACAAATACAGAGATTTCCAAAAGCACCATGCTAAAGCTTCTGTCTGGATATGATTACGCCTATCCGGAAAATGTAAAAATCTGGGTGGGGGTAGACACCAGTTATCCGGTGAAGGATTCCTTTACACAGGGAGCGGCCGGATTCCAAAACTATATGCCCTATTACTGGCAATGGCTTGCTGCCGCATGTGCAGCAGGTGTGGTCTATCTGGTTCTTCTCTGTTATCTTACCTGGAGTACGGGAAGAGAGAGAGATGAAGAGGGAAGAAAATATATCAGGTTAAGCAGATTTGATAAGGTTCCCACGGAGGCTGCGATTGCGATTTCCTTTGGCTTTGCCTTTGTATGTGTCTGGTTTATTTACATCATGAATAACATAACAGGAATCGCGTCCATGGATATGGATGCAATGCTTCAGCAGAATGCGAATCAGATCGAGATCAAGGCGGCACTTGGACTTTTGGTTTTCCTTCTGGATGCGATCGTGATGTTCTTCTTCTACAGTCTGGTCAGAAGGATTAAGGCAAGAACCCTGTGGTCGAACAGTCTTCTGTGTCGCCTGTGGAAACGGATCAAAAAGTTTGCATGGCACGTTTATGACAATGGGGGAATGGTATTGCGGATCTGGCTCCCTTATGGCATATTCCTTTTGTTTAATGGATTGATGGCCCTGTGGATGATGGCGACAGACAATATGTTCCCGCTTCTGGTTGCGGTGGTGATGGATGTGATCATCGGCATTCTGCTTTATCGGGACGCAGCGGAGAGACAGGAGATTGTGCAGGGAATTGAAACCATAGCGGCGGGAGAGCTGAACCATCAGGTGGACGAGGAAAATCTGCATGGAGATAATCTGATTCTGGCCCGTTCCGTGAACAGTATTGGAAAAGGAATTCAGGAAGCGGTAGAAATCAGCATGAAGGATGAACGTATGAAAGCCGACCTGATCACGAATGTCTCCCATGATATCAAGACACCGTTGACCTCCATTGTCAATTATGTGGATCTGATCAAGAGGGAGGACGTTGACAATGAGAAGATAAGAAGCTATATAAAGGTGTTGGATGAAAAATCACAGCGTCTGAAACAACTGACGGATGATCTGGTGGAGGCAAGCAAGATTTCGTCGGGAAATATCAATCTGCACTTTGAGCGGATCAATCTGACAGAGCTTATGAATCAGACGATCGGTGAGTTCTCGGAGAAGTTTGAACAGAAGAATCTCACGACGGTCATGAATGTAAATGCCGGTTATGCGGTGATAGAGGCGGACAGCCGCAGAATCTGGAGAGTGATGGAGAATCTTTTCAACAATGTATTCAAATATGCACTTGAAGGAACCAGAGTGTACATTGCAATTGAGCAACATGACGATGAGAACGAAAGGATTAAGCTCTCTATCAAGAATATATCGGCAACTGCACTGAACTGTAATCCGCAGGAGCTGACAGAGCGGTTTATCCGTGGAGATGTCTCGAGAACCACGGAGGGAAGTGGACTTGGTCTGTCAATTGCAAAAAATCTGACGGAGGCGCAGGGAGGAACCTTTGAAATTATCCTGGATGGAGACTTATTTAAAGTGATCATGACTTTCCCATTAGCCAAAGAACAGACACAAGAAGCATAAGAGATAAAGTATAAAAGAGCAATAGAAAAATAGAAAACAGCATTCGTCGTAGGACGGATGCTGTTTTTAAGATGATGCTGTTTTAAAGCTCCATCGGATCAACTTCATGCCGGTTGTATTTGGCAAGGATCTGATGAATTTTGTCTGTCGGGGTGTAGATGTTCGACATAGAGGCATCATGATTCATAAAGTCTATGATAGAAGCAATAAACTTACTCATGTCAGCCTGTACATAATATTCTCTCTTCAATAACTCCGGGT
>CAKRPS010000065.1 GCA_934385475.1 uncultured Lachnospiraceae bacterium
GGGTAATATGGCGAAGGCGATGATCGGCGGGATGCTGCAAAAGGATATGATGAAGGCAGAAGACATTCTGGGATCGGCCAAAACAAAGGAAACCGTGGAGAAAATGCAGAAGGAATACGGCATCCGTGGAATGGGAAGCAACGCTGAGGTGGCAAAGGCAGCCGATGTGCTGGTGCTTGCCGTAAAGCCGCAGTTTTTTCCAGAGGTGATCGAAGAAATCCGCGGAGAGATCAAAGAAGAGACTCTGATCATCAGCATTGCAGCCGGAAAGACTTTGCAGTGGATCGAGGAGGCATTTGACCGTAAGATCAAGCTGGTGCGTTGTATGCCGAATACACCGGCACTTGTAGGCGAAGGCTGTACCGGTGTCTGCGTGAACCCGCATGTTTCCGGGGAGGAGACAGAATACAGCCTGAAGCTGATGGAAAGCTTTGGAAAGGCGTATCTGGTACCGGAACGCCTGATGGATGCAGTGGGAGCCGTCAGTGGAAGCTCACCGGCCTATGTGTTCATGTTTATAGAAGCGATGGCAGACGGAGCTGTCGCAGCGGGAATGCCGAGAACCCAGGCTTATGAGTTTGCAGCGCAGGCTGTATACGGAAGTGCAAAGCTTGTGCTTGAGACGGGAAGACATCCCGGCGACCTGAAAGATATGGTGTGCTCTCCGGGAGGAACAACGATACAGGGACTCAGGGTTCTGGAAGAAAAGGGAATGCGCGGGGCTGTGATGGATGCGCTCCTCGCCTGCGTGGAAAAATCCCAAAAGTTATAAAAAAAACAGGCATAAACCGGCCGCGCGCTGCATAAACTTGACAAGGAACAAGCGTTTTGCTAAAATTATCCAATCTTAGGATGTAACAATTTTGTAATAAATTGATGGAGGATTGTTTATGCTGACAGGCAAGAGATTCTGCCTGCTGCTGACAGGTCTTTTTCTGGGGATCATGGCGCTGGGACTGTCCATTCTGGATGTCGAGGCGACAAATCGCAGGGAATGTCTGAATTCCATGAATGCGGGAATCTCCCAGATCATAAACCCGACAGCGTCCTCGGCTGATGAAGATGCACTTGCCGAGCTTACCAGGGTGTCAGAGATGAATGCGGCAGCGAAGGTGGAAGAGTCCGATCTGGTCATGGTCAATGTACAGGTGGCGATGAACGTGCGGTCGGAAGCGAGCGAAGAGGCAGATAAAGTCGGAGTCCTTTATAAGGACTGCGGAGGCAGGATACTGGAGCGAAAAGACGGTTGGACAAGGTTAAAGAGCGGAAACCTGATAGGTTGGGCAAGCGATGAATATCTGCTGTTTGGAGCGGATGCGGAAGCCATGGCCAACGATGTGGGAAACCTGATCGTGACGATCGAGACGGAGACACTCCGTGTGCGGAAAGAGCCAAGTGCAGATGCTGATGTGATCGGACTTTTGACGCAGGATGACGAACTGTATATCATCGAGGTGCTGAACGATGACTGGATCAGCGTGGAGTATGGAGATGATGTGGGGTATGTTTCGTCCGAGTTTGTCAACATCGATTTTCATATCGACGAAGGTGAGACACTTGCAGCCATTGCCAAGAGAGAAGAGGAAGAGCGCAAGGCCAAGCTGACAGCCAATCAGGGAGCAGTTGTGGTTGGCGGTGATGACACGAAGCTTCTCGCGGCACTTATCTACTGTGAGGCCGGAAATGAGAGCTACAATGGTCAGCTCGCTGTCGGTGCGGTTGTTATGAACCGTGTGCGGAGCGGTGCTTATCCGAATACAATATCCGGTGTCATCTATGCGTCGGGACAGTTCCCGCCGGCACTTAACGGCAAGGTGGCAAGAGCCTATACGAACAATGTGATGTCAGAAAGCTGTTATCAGGCGGCACAGGCGGCGATCAACGGGGAGACCAATGTCGGAGGTGCTACCCATTTCAGAAGAGCGGGCAACCGGGAAGGAATCGTGATCGATAATCAGGTGTTCTGGTAAACTGCTTGCCTAGCGGTAGGATTTATAGTACAATAAACGCAAACTTTAACGGTTGCGTTATAAAACGGAACCTGGTTTGGGGAGGAGAGGATCGTTATGGTAGTGACTGGTATCAACATGACGGTTACCTGGCTGATCATCCTTGTAGCGTTGGTGGTTATAGAACTGTTGACGATGGGCCTGACGACGATCTGGTTTGCAGGAGGAGCACTTGTTGCGACGGTTGCCGCAGTGTTCGGCGCACCTTTACTGCTTCAGATCATACTGTTTCTGATCGTATCGGCGGTGCTGTTATATTTTACCAGACCGGTTGCAGTCAAGTATTTTAACAAGGATCGTGTGAGAACCAATGCCGAGAGTCTTGTGGGACGACAGGCGATCGTGATCAGCGAGATTGATAATTTACAGGGAATCGGACAGGTCAGCGTAGGAGGAATGGAATGGTCTGCACGTACGAGGCAGGACGGAATCGTACTTCCTGTAGGAACGGTGACGGTTGTGGTAGCCATTAATGGCGTTAAACTAATCGTAGAAGAGAGAAAAGAGGGTTAAAAATGGGTGGAATTATTATACTGTTGGTATTGATCATTATTGTGCTGCTGATTCTGGCATCCTGTGTAAAGATCGTACCGCAGGCACATGCGTATGTTGTGGAGAGACTGGGAGCTTACCAGCAGACATGGTCTGTAGGACTTCATATCAAGGTTCCGTTTCTGGATAAGGTTGCAAAGCGTGTCATTCTGAAGGAGCAGGTTGTGGATTTTGCACCGCAGCCGGTTATCACGAAGGATAACGTTACCATGAGAATTGATACGGTAGTGTTCTTCCAGATCACAGACCCGAAGCTGTTTGCTTACGGTGTGGAGAATCCGATCATGGCGATTGAAAACCTGACAGCGACCACACTGCGAAACATCATTGGTGAGATGGAACTGGATCAGACGCTTACTTCCAGAGAAGTCATCAACACGAAGATGAGAGCCTCCCTTGATATTGCCACCGATCCGTGGGGAATCAAGGTAAACCGTGTAGAGTTGAAAAATATTATTCCTCCGGCAGCCATTCAGGATGCGATGGAGAAGCAGATGAAGGCAGAGCGTGAACGTCGTGAAGCGATCCTGCGTGCCGAAGGTGAGAAGAAGTCGACTGTCCTTGTGGCAGAAGGTAAGAAGGAATCTGCAATTCTGGAGGCAGAGGCTGAGAAGCAGTCAGCAATTCTCCGTGCAGAAGCACAGAAGGAGAAGATGATCCGTGAGGCAGAAGGTGAGGCAGAGGCAATCCTCAAGGTACAGCAGGCGACAGCCGATGGTATCAGGATGATCCGCGAGGCTGGTGCTGATGAATCCGTATTGAAGATTAAGAGTCTGGAGGCATTTGAAAAGGCAGCCGACGGACAGGCGACCAAGATCATCATTCCTTCCGAGATTCAGGGGCTGGCCGGACTTGCAGCGTCTGTTAAGGAAGTGCTGAAATAAAAGAAGTGAGACAGCAGTGGGTGGGACGGTTCATTGAACCGTCCCTTATTAGATAAAAGAAAAGGAGACAGAAGAATGAAGCTGACAGGAAGGAACTTTTTGAAATTACTGGATTTTACGCCGGAAGAGATTACATATATGCTGGATGTGGCGGCAGACCTGAAGGAGAAGAAAAAGAAGCATATCCCGGTAGATATTCACAGGGGCAAAAATGTGGCGTTGATCTTTGAAAAGACCAGTACCCGTACCCGTTGTTCTTTTGAGGTGGCAGCGCATGATCTGGGTATGGGAACGACCTACCTTGATCCGACAGGTTCCCAGATCGGTAAGAAGGAAAGCATTGCCGATACCGCAAGGGTACTTGGAAGAATGTATGAGGGAATTGAATATCGTGGATTTGAACAGAGTATCGTGGAGGAACTTGCAAAATATGCGGGCGTACCGGTGTGGAACGGATTGACCAATGAGTTTCATCCGACACAGATGCTGGCAGACCTTTTGACGATCCGGGAACATTTCGGACATCTGGAAGGGATTCGTCTTACTTACATGGGAGATGCCCGCTACAACATGGGTAATTCCCTGATGGTTGCCTGCGCAAAGATGGGAATGCACTTTACAGCCTGTACTTCAAAGAAGTATTTTCCGGCACAGGAGCTTGTCAAGACCTGCGAGGATATTGCAAAACAGACCGGAGGCAGCGTGACACTCACAGAGGATGTGGAAAAAGGAGCAGCCGGGGCGGATGTCATCTATACGGATGTCTGGGTTTCCATGGGAGAGCCGGACAGCGTGTGGGAGGAGCGTCTGCATGATCTGATGCCGTATCAGGTGAACAGCAAGGTGATGAAGCTTGCCGGGGAAAAGGCTGTGTTTATGCACTGTCTCCCTGCTTTTCATGATCTGGACACCAAGATCGGCAAGGAGATCAACAAGAAGTATGGCATCAATGAGATGGAAGTGACGGATGAGGTATTCGAGTCTCCGCAGTCGATCGTGTTCGATGAAGCAGAGAACCGTATGCACACGATCAAGGCGGTTATGGCGGTTACCTTGGGAGAATGGGAATAGTACGAGATGAGAACGGAAATTTTGACACTTCTGAGAAACAGTAAGGAATATGTGTCCGGGCAGCAGCTCTGTGATCAGTTCGGCGTGTCCAGAACGGCTGTGTGGAAGGTGATCAATCAGTTAAAAGAGGAAGGTTATCAGATCGAATCGGTATCCCGGAAAGGATACCGTCTGATCGAAAGCCCGGAGGATATCCTGTCCCAGAGCGAAATTGCGAGCAGACTGCAGACGAAATGGGCGGGGCAGACCTTATATTATAAGGACAGCACCGGCTCAACCAACACCGATGTCAAGGAGCTTGCGGAAAAAGGTGCTGTTCAGGGAACTACGGTGGTGGCAGACTGCCAGAGCGCCGGAAAAGGACGACGGGGAAGACAGTGGCAGTCTCCTCCCGGGATTGCAGTGTATTTCACAATTCTTCTGAAACCCCAGTTTGAGCCGGACAAGGCATCTATGGTGACACTGGTGATGGCTCTGAGTGTGGCACAGGCGATCGAAGAGGTGACAGGTTTGTCCGCAGGCATCAAGTGGCCGAATGATATTGTGGTCAATAAGAAAAAAGTCTGTGGGATGCTGACGGAGATGACTACAACACCGGAGATGGGAGAGATCCAGTATGTGGTGATTGGTGTGGGAGTCAATGTCAACAATGCGTCCGAACAGGATTTTCCGGAAGAAATCCGCAAAACGGCCAGCTCTCTGCGCATAGAGAGCGGACGGACGATCTGCCGGGCGGCACTGATTGAAAGAATCCTGGCACGCTTTGAAGAAAACTATGAAGTGTTTGAGAAGAATCTTTCCCTGAAGCCTTTGCAGGCTGCCTATGAAGAGCATCTGGTCAATATAGATGCACAGGTGCGCGTTCTGGACCCCGCAGGAGAGTACACCGGAATCTGTCACGGAATTAATGAAGCGGGGGAACTGCTGGTAGAACGCGAGGACGGAACGGTGACGGAGGTATATGCCGGAGAAGTTTCCGTGCGAGGCCTGTACGGCTATGTGTAAAGAGGTTGACGGGAAGTGGAGTTTTGACGATGGAAGACAAAAGAATTGTACTGTGCGGGGCAAACGCCTACGAACAGAAATATTATTTTAATGAAAAATTCGCAGGAATCCCGGATTCGATCAAGGATGAACTGCACGTGATCTGTGTCCTTTTCACAGAGGAGGTCGGCGGAATTTTCACGATTGTCTTTGAGGAGGATGGCAGCATTGCGCTGGAGACAAATGCCGAGGATGATGATCTGCTGTATGATGAGATCAGCAGTGGTCTGATGGTAGGCGAGGTCAGACGGAACAGGCAGGAGCTTCTGGAAGCCCTGCAGCTGTATTACCGGGTCTTTATTTTACATGAGGATCTGTTGGAGGAATAACGAAATTATGGGGACAAGATTAAAACCCTTAAAGATAGGAAAGGTTACGTTACCGAATAACCTGATACTGGCTCCTATGGCAGGTGTGACAGACCTGCCTTTTCGTTTGCTTTGCAGCAGACAGGGAGTAGGGCTGTGCTGCATGGAAATGGTCAGTGCGAAAGCCATTTTATATAAAAATAAGAATACCGAAAGCCTTCTGGAAATCCATAGGGATGAAGGACCTGTATCGTTGCAGCTTTTTGGCTCCGATCCCAAGATCCTGAGCGAGATGGCAAAGAAAATCGAGGAACGCCCCTTTTCCGTGCTGGATATCAATATGGGATGTCCGGTGCCGAAGGTTGTGAATAACGGAGAAGGCTCTGCCCTGATGAAAAATCCAAAGCTTGTGGAGGAGATTGTGTCGTCTGTTGTGAAGGCTGTGCAGAAACCCGTGACCGTCAAGATCCGGAAGGGCTTCGACGAGGAACATGTCAATGCGGTGGAGATTGCGAAGATTGCGGAGGCGGCGGGGGCTGCTGCGGTGGCGGTTCACGGAAGGACCAGGGAACAGTACTATGCAGGAGCGGCAGACTGGGAGATCATTGCCAAAGTCAAGGAGGCCCTGACAATCCCTGTGATCGGAAACGGAGATGTGACAGATGGACAAAGCGCCGAACGCCTTCTGACACAGACTGGCTGTGATGGCGTGATGATCGGCAGGGCGGCAAGAGGCAACCCGTGGATCTTTTCACAGGTGGCGGCCTATCTGGAGGATGGAACCGTTTTGCCCAAACCCGATATCGAAGAAGTGAAAAAGACAATTCTGGAACATGCGAGACTGCAGCTTGAGACAAAAGGAGAGTACACCGGCATCCGGGAAATGCGCAAGCATGTTTCCTGGTACACAACAGGATATCCCAATTCCGCAAGGCTCAGACAGGTGGTAAATCTGACAGAGAGCTTTGAAGAATTGTGTGCGCTGGTGGAAAATCTGTAGCTGAAGAAATGGAAACTGACACAATAAGGTATGTTCCCTGAGAATCGTGCATATAGTGTTTCATAGAGTGACGAAGTTGTATTGTGTGGCAGCTAAGTTGGCCTGTAGGGTGGGTGCATATGGAACAGGAAACGATTCTCTACTACTATCTGCAAAGAAAATACAACGGCTGCGGTGCGGCAAAGCGACACTGGTGGCAGGAGGCGAGACTGGAGACGCTTCCGGTATTTGAAGTCGGGACACGGGAAAGTGCCAATATCCTCACCTGTCTGGTGCCCGCATTTTATTATAAAAAGAAAGAATGGAAGACGCCGGTTCTGTGCGAGACGATGGAGAATGTACTCTATGTGGCGGAAGGGATGACGGATACCCTGCTGTCTCCCACACTGGAGAAACTCTTTTCCGAACAGGAAAAGAGACGCTGGCGTCCTCGGATGGATACCATCAGACAGCTCACTGCTTTTCGCATGGAAGAGATGGTCAGGACAAAACGATGGAAAAACGATGCGGCTTACATCCGGCTTGGAGCGCCGCAGGATGCCGACTGGCAGATGGAAAGCGTCTGGGAGCTGCTGCAGCCCTATCTGCCGCGCGTCAACCGGTGTATCATCTGGTATGAACCGATCCCGGGTGTGGATATCCGGGAAGAGATGGAGGATTTTCTGGAGAATTACGCCTATGAATACGGGCTGGTCGTCCAGATGGAACCCTATGGGACGAAGTGCGAGGTGCAAGATGGCATAAACATTGACTTCCGCGGGGATAATCTCTATCGCCAGGCATGGAAATACCTTGACACTATAGTTAAAAACAAGTATGATAAATTAGTTAATTAGGCGTATAGGCTCTCGTTTGCATTGCGGCGACTGCCGGGAAAACGGTTATCCGGAAATCTATATAGAAAGGGCGAATCACCATGCATGAGAAAAAAAATATTTTAACGTATGAAGGACTTAGAAAATACGAGGATGAGTTACATGATCTGAAGGTCGTAAAACGTAAAGAGGTTGCTCAGAAGATCAAAGAGGCAAGAGAACAGGGCGACTTATCCGAAAATGCAGAGTATGACGCAGCGAAGGACGAGCAGCGCGATATTGAGGCAAGAATTGAAGAGCTGGAAAAGATCCTCAAAAACGCTGAGGTCGTAGTAGAGGATGAGGTAGATCTTGACAAGATCAATATCGGTTGCCAGGTCAAGATTCTGGATGTAGAGTTAAACGAAGAGTTAGAATATAAGATCGTAGGCTCCACCGAGGCAAACAGCCTGAAAGGAAAGATTTCCAACGAGTCTCCGGTCGGCAAGGCGCTTATCGGAAGCAAGGTAGGAGATACGGTGGATGTGGAGACACAGGCAGGTGTCATCCAGTATAAGGTGCTGGAGATCCAGAGGTCGAATTAAGTGATAGATAATTGCAAAACTGAAAGTTCATTTTAGAGGTGTGCAAATCGAATAACCAGCCAGGACGCGCTTTCGCTCCGTTCCGGACGCAATGGTACATAAGTGGCTAAAATACAGCCACTAAGGACCAGCGTTCTCCAAGGGTCCCATGCTTGGTTATTGATTTGTACACCTATATAAGAAAAGATTTGTGAGTTTTGCAATTGTCAGGAACTAAGTAGTATAGAAAGGAGCATGTTGACAGACATGGCAGAAGTACAGAATCAGGGAAAAGAACAGCAGGTGCAGGATATACACCAGCTTTTGAAGGTAAGAAGAGAGAAGCTTGCGGCATTGCAGGAAGCAGGCAGAGACCCCTTTAAGATCACCAAATATGACGTGACACGCCACAGCCAGGAAATCAAAGATCACTTTGAGGAACTGGAAGGAAAAGAGGTTTCCATTGCAGGACGTGTTATGAGCAAACGTGTCATGGGAAAGGCATCCTTCTGCAACGTACAGGATCTGCAGGGGAATATCCAGTCCTATGTGGCAAGAGACAATATCGGAGAAGAAGCCTATGCGGATTTCAAGAAATACGATGTAGGTGATATTGTTGGTATCAAGGGAGAGGTTTTCAAGACAAAGACCGGAGAGATCTCGATTCATGCTTCCGAAGTGACATTGCTGTCCAAGAGCCTTCAGATTCTCCCGGAGAAATATCATGGACTTGTCAACACAGATATCCGCTATCGTCAGAGATATACAGACCTCATCATGAATGAGGATGTCAAGAAAACCTTTGTACTGCGCTCAAAGATCATCAGCTCCATCAGACGCTATCTGGATGGACAAGGCTTCTTAGAGGTAGAGACACCGATGCTGGTATCAAACGCAGGCGGTGCGGCAGCAAGACCGTTTGAGACACATTACAATGCGCTTGATGAAGACGTGAAGCTGCGTATTTCCCTCGAACTCTATCTGAAGAGACTGATCGTGGGCGGTATGGAGAGAGTTTATGAAATCGGACGTGTATTCCGTAACGAGGGTCTGGACACCAGACATAACCCGGAATTTACGCTGATGGAGTTATATCAGGCATATACCGATTACAATGGCATGATGGATCTGACAGAGAATATGTTCCGCCATGTGGCACAGGAAGTATGCGGCACGACCAAGGTTCCTTACGGGGATGTAGAGATCGACTTAGGCAAGCCCTTTGAACGGATCACCATGGTGGAGGCCGTTAAGAAATATACCGGCGTAGATTTTGATACGATTCCGGATACCGAGGCAGCTAAGAAGATCGCTGATGAAAAGGATGTACATTATGAAGACCGTCATACAAAAGGCGACATTTTGAACCTCTTCTTTGAAGAATTTGTGGAAGAACATCTGATTCAGCCGACCTTCGTAATGGATCATCCGGTAGAGATTTCTCCTTTGACAAAGAGAAAACCGGACAAGCCGGATTATGTAGAACGTTTCGAGCTGTTCATCACAGCGAGAGAAATGTGTAACGCATACTCTGAGTTAAATGACCCGATCGACCAGAGAGAACGTTTCAAAGCACAGGAAGCAGCGCTGGCAGCAGGCGATGAGGAAGCCAACACAACTGACGAAGACTTCATGAACGCACTGGAGATCGGTATGCCGCCGACTGGTGGTATCGGATACGGTATTGACCGACTGGTAATGCTGCTGACAAACAGCCCGGCGATCAGGGATGTATTACTGTTCCCGACGATGAAAAGCTTGGACAAATAACCCAGTATTTATGCGGGTTTGCGGACTCGGAAAACCGGTTGACAACAAAATGACAACAAATTAGGGGTCATTTTTGGGAGTTGATGGGGGCAAG
>CAKRPS010000066.1 GCA_934385475.1 uncultured Lachnospiraceae bacterium
TCCCAACCATGCTCGTCATCACCAATCAGGAGACGCTTAGGATCTGTGGAAAGTGTTGTCTTACCTGTTCCGGAAAGTCCAAAGAAGATTGCGGTGTTCTCACCGTTCATATCTGTATTTGCGGAGCAGTGCATGGAAGCCATACCATCAAGAGGCAGATAGTAGTTCATCATGGAGAACATACCCTTCTTCATCTCTCCGCCGTACCATGTGTTGATGATAACCTGCTCACGGCTTGTGATGTTGAATGCAACACAGGTCTCAGAATTAAGACCAAGTTCCTTGAAGTTCTCAACCTTAGCTTTAGACGCATTGTAAACTACGAAGCTGGGCTCGAAGTTTGCAAGCTCTTCCTCTGTAGGCTGGATGAACATGTTCTTTACAAAGTGAGCCTGCCAAGCAACCTCAACGATGAAACGAACTGCCATACGTGTATCTTTGTTTGCGCCGCAGAAAGCATCTACAACGAAAAGTCTCTTATTGGAAAGCTCCTTCTTTGCAAGTTCCTTAACAACCTGCCAGGTATCCTCTGTCATCGGATGATTATCATTCTTGTACTCATCAGATGTCCACCATACAGTGTCTTTGGAGTTCTTGTCCATAACAATGTATTTATCTTTAGGAGAACGTCCTGTATAAATACCTGTCATAACGTTAACCGCACCAAGCTCTGTTACTTTACCTACTTCATAACCCTCAAGGCCAGCCTTGGTCTCTTCTTCGAATAACAATTCATAAGAAGGATTGTAGACAACCTCTGTAGTTCCGGTAATGCCATACTTGCTTAAATCAATTTTTGCCATCTTACGTTTTACCTCTCTTCTTTTTTATTTGAAAAGCTTGAAAAACAAGCTCATCGTTTCTCCTTTTTTATTATACATAATTAAGATCTAAAATCAACCGCATTTTTTATTTCTTACTGGATAAAATATACAAAACCTTAGCGCTATTCTCCCTTGAAACCTGCTTTGAATCGAATTTTCTGATTTTTTATAAATTTTTTGTAAAAATTATGTTAATTTCCTTTTTAGTCTTGTTTGTATCGCTTTTTTTATGCTATCATAAGTTTAATTGTGATTTTAGAAATAGCAAATCTGATAAAAGGAGGTCTTACAATGGATCAAAATAGTTTTTCCGATCTGACACCCGAAATCATCCGCCTCGCATCCATGAGCGAAAAGGCAGGAATCATAGATACCGAACTGTTTACCAAGTACGAAGTCAAGCGCGGTCTCCGCGACCTGAACGGCAAGGGCGTTCTTGCCGGCCTGACTAACATTTCCGATGTCCGCGCCACCAAGCTTGTAGACGGTGTTCAGGTTCCGGCGCATGGCCAGCTTTTTTACCGTGGATATAACGTCAAAGATCTCGTAGACGGCATTTCACGCGACAATCGTTTTGGCTTTGAAGAGATTACCTATCTGCTTCTGTTCAACAAACTGCCAGACCGTGAAGAGCTTGCCTCCTTCTCACAGCTTTTATCAAGCTACCGTTCTCTCCCCACAAGCTTTGTGCGGGATATTATTATGAAGGCACCCAGCAATGACATGATGAACACACTTGCCAGAAGTGTGCTGACTCTCTACTCCTATGATGACAGGGCAGATGACACCTCTCTTCCGAATGTGCTCAGACAGTGCCTGCAGCTTATTGCGCTGTTCCCGATGCTTTCCATCTACGGCTATCAGGCTTACAGCCATTATCACAACGGTGAGAGTCTCTTTATCCACCAGCCAAGACCAGAGCTTTCCAACGCGGAGAATATTTTACATATTCTGCGTCCGGATTCTTCTTATACACCTTTGGAGGCCAAAATTCTGGATATCGCCCTGATCCTTCACATGGAACATGGCGGCGGTAACAATTCCAGCTTTACAACACATGTTGTCACCTCCTCTCTGACTGATACCTACTCCGTTATCGCCGCAGCGATCGGCTCCCTCAAGGGTCCCCGCCACGGTGGTGCCAACATCAAGGTTGTCAAGATGTTCAACGAGATGAAGCAGGAGGTCTCTGACTGGTCGAACGAGGGTCAGGTTGCTGACTATCTCAAGCGTCTGCTTCACAAGGATGCCTTCGATCATGCCGGACTGATCTATGGTGTCGGGCATGCCGTATATTCCAAGTCCGATCCGCGAGCCGTAATCTTTAAATCCTTTGTCGAGAAACTTTCCGAGGAAAAAGGGTTGCACGATGAATTTGCACTCTACGCCCTGGTGGAACGTCTCGCACCGGAGATTATCGCAGGTGAACGCCCTATCTATAAAGGTGTTAATATCAACGTGGATTTTTACTCCGGTTTTGTATACGACATGTTAAATCTGCCGTTAGAGCTATACACTCCGATCTTTGCCATCGCCCGTATTGTCGGCTGGAGCGCCCACCGTATGGAAGAGCTTGCAAACAACGGAAAGATCATCCGTCCTGCCTACAAGCCCATCTGCGAAGACAAAAAGTACGTATCCTTACAAAAAAGAAAATAAAAGCGTATGTCCTGCACTGTCAGGAACACAGCAAAAGGCAGAGCCTTCCGGGCTCTGCCTTATTTATATCGTTTATGCTGTTTCTATTTTTACTTTGACTTCTTGGCCATCTTCTGTAATTCCATGTAGGCCTTCTGTCCTTTTTTGTATGCCGTCACATAAATTGCAATTGCAACAATAATGACCGCACTTGCCACTGCTGTCGCAATATTGGAAAAGAAAAAGCAGTCATTGATAAAATTGATCAGCCCTGCAATTACGACCAGAATTCCGGCTATCAGAATGCGCTTGTACATATAAGTAATGTAGCCGGTCTTGTCCTTGATGCACTTCTCATCCATATTCTTTCCAAGCATGACATTTGCGGTAATCGTACCGTTCTTCTTGGCCATAAAAGCTGAAAAGATAAGATAGATTCCACTACCCATAAAAAGGATATCAATCACGTTGCCCATTTCCATGGTCACTTTTCCTCCTGCGTCAGTATCTCACTTACATATTTAAGTACTCCCTGAGGGATAAACGGTTTTCTGATGAAGCCGCTTGCTCCCAGTTGGTAGCCCTTTTCACTGCATTCCGGGTCACTGCTTGCCGTGGCAAGGATCACCGGAATCGCCGCCGTGCTCTGGCCTTCTTTTATCTTTTTCAGTACCTCAAAGCCGTCCATCTCCTCCATACATATATCAAGAATGATCAGATCCGGCTCATAATCGGAAATACACTTTAGTGCCTCTCTTCCCGATTTCACAAGCTTTATATCATAGTCATCCTTCAGGATCATATGCAGGCATTTAAGATTGGTAGATACATCATCGACAACCAGAACTCTTTTTCTCATTATTTCTCTAACCCCAGATAGCTCTTGACAACTGCTTTCATCTCTGTCTTGTCACATACATTGTCATGAACAACAGGTGCCGTCCTGATTTCCTCTATCGCTCTCGGCACAGCAACATTGCCAATCTTGGAAAGCTCATCAATCAACTCAAAATCAGACATCTTATCATATTTTGGATTAATTGCATCCATAACACTTCTTGCAAACTTGAATGGGCTCGCTGTCGATGCGATCACAGTCTTTGTGTCATCACCGGTCTGCTTTACATACTTCTGGTAAACAGCGCTTGCAACGGCCGTATGGGTATCCAGCACGTAGCCGGTATCCTCATACAGAGACTTTATGCGCTCTGCTGTCTCCTTCTCATCCGCATAATCTCCATAAAAGTCCTGCAGACCATCCTTCATCTGCTCCGTGATCTCATAGGAACCATTCTTCACAAGTGCATTCATAAGCTCTGCATTTTTCTGTGCACTGTTTCCTGCAATACGGTAGATCAGACGCTCCAGGTTGCTGGAGATCAAAATATCCATAGACGGGGAACTCGTAAGCACAAACTCACGGTTTCTGTCGTATTTGCCTGTCTGGAAGAAATCAACCAGAACCTTATTTTCATTGGATGCACAGATCAGCTTTGCAACCGGCAGTCCCATGTTCTTAGCATAGAACGCAGCCAGAATATTTCCGAAATTACCTGTCGGAACAACCACGTTGATCTTCTCGCCGTCCTTGATTTTTCCCTCTTCCAGAAGTTTCACATAAGCGTACACATAATATACTACCTGCGGCAGCAATCTTCCGATATTGATAGAATTGGCCGAAGAAAACTGCATCCCCTTCTCTTCCATCTCTGCTGCAAGCTCTCTGTCATTAAAAAGCTGCTTTACGCCGGTCTGGGCATCATCAAAATTACCGTGGATTCCCACTACAAAGGTATTGTCACCCTTCTGTGTCACCATCTGCTTCTCCTGTACAGGGCTGACACCATTCTTTGGATAGAACACAATGATCTTTGTGCCTTTCACCCCGGCAAAACCGGCAAGGGCTGCCTTTCCGGTATCTCCGGAGGTTGCTGTCAGAATCACGATCTCATTTTCAACATGATTCTTTCTTGCCGATGTGATCATCAGATGCGGCAGAATCGATAACGCCATATCCTTGAATGCTATGGTAGCACCATGGAACAGCTCCAGATAGTATGTACCCTCAGCCTCCACGATCGGTGCGATCACCTCCGTGTCAAATTTGGAGTCATATGCCTTGCGGATACACTCCTTAAGCTCGTCCTGCGTAAAATCCGTCAGGAAAAGCTTCATCACTTCATAGGCAACCTCCTGATAGCTTTTTCCTTTCAACTCCTCAAAAGAAAGATCAAGTGCCGGAATATGGTCCGGTACAAACAAACCGCCATCATCGGAAAGTCCTTTCAAAATAGCCTGTGAGGCTGTCACTTTTTTATCTGCATTTCTGGTACTGCTGTAGAATACTTCATCCATTGTTCTATCCATGCCTTTCTTACATTTTCGCCCTGCTGTTTCGCAATGTGCAGTTTGATAATTTGTTGTATTATAGCACAGCCTTATCGTTTTCGCAATAAGCGCAGCTAACGCCGTTTCAAAAAATCAGAAGAAAAACTCATGATTTCCATAGGCAAACAGTCTCGTAAGATGCTCATCGAACCACTTCATCTTGTCCGAGTCTGCCCGCTGCCTTGCACAGAAAAACAATGCTCCCTTCGATATATTTTCTCCATATAGTGCTCTCTCGACCGCCTCAACCGTATCTTCGCTCACCACGACCTTCTGGTATCTTCCGTCTACAGTCGGAGAAAACTGTGCCACCCCCTGTTCCTTCTGCATGACAACCTCCCACACGGTATCCGGAAATCGTTCGTTGTCCACACGGTTCAGCACAACATTGGCAACCAGAAGCTTCCCATTCTGATCCTCTCCCCCTGCCTCTGCCTCCACAATCCGCAGAAGCGCATCATAGTCCCTCTCGGACAGCTCGTACACCTTCTCCCGTTCCAGCACCTCATAGTCTACAATCCTCTGTCCGGAAGAAACACCCTCTATCATTTTCCAGAAGCTGTGCTGATCCTCCTCCATAGACTCGTCCATAAACTGCATCTGAAAAGCCTGTTCCGATGCCACACGGTTAAATCTGAGTTCCCCTACACAAAGCTCTGCCGCAAACAATGCCGCCCCTGCCAGCAGAAAGCCTGTTAAGCATTTCCTGTACATTACATCCTCCATTTCACACCTGCATGTCACACATTTGTAACACTTCCTTAATTATTCTATACAGCTCACAGGAAAAATATTTCTGATTTTACTTATTTCTTCAGAAATGATAAGATTAGGATGTCGAAAAAAAGCAGGAAAGCAGGATATTTTATGGCGAAAAATCTGCCGGGAGTCTATGTCATCACACAAAAAAACGGACGCAAAAGTTATCGCGCGTCCATCACCTACCGAAACAAGCATATCAGTCTCGGAAGCTATTTATCTTCCGAAAAGGCTCATCAGGCCTATCTTGCTGCCAGAAACCTGCTTGAAGACTCCACACTGTCCCTGACCGATTACAGTCAGTCATCCCCTCTCCCCTTTGAAAAGTGGGTCTGCCTGCTCAATTTCAGAGACAATGGCATCTATATTGCCACACCGGTCTACATACGTCCGAAGTTTTTTTACTATTATTTTTCGCCTGTCATCTTTTTTATATTTGACAGTGAGGATCTTTTTTATTATTCCTCCCACAAAATATCTGTGCGGGGCGGTCATTATTATGTGGCCGACTATGGCATGCAGCTTAACATCATGAACCGTTACGGCATCAAAAACTATGCCGTTGAATCGGTCGATTATCGCTTCATCAACGGAAACAACCGGGATTTCCGGTATGCGAATATTGAGATCATCAACAGATACTACGGTGTCCGTAAAATCATCAGCAAACAGCAGACCTGTTATGAAGTGAAGATCCATATAAAGGGAAATGTCAAGGTTGGGGTCTACCAGACGGAAACAGAGGCTGCCATCGCCTACAATAAGGCCATCGACCTGTTAAAAAAAGCCGGCATAGACAGACAGTACACTCCAAACTATGTGGAAAGCATATCTCCCGCTGTCTATGCCGACATCTATTCTTCTGTTAAAATATCGCCAAAACTTATGTCCTATCGCTCTAAATAATTCACAAAGGACAGATTCAGGTCTGCGCCCTGTGGCACGCCGTTCAAAACGCCATCCGTTGTGTACTGCCACATGGAGAACTGATACGGATAATCCGGAATATCTCCCTTCTGTGACAACCATACGCCAAAATCCTGAAGACTTGTCAGATCGATCTCTTTCAGCAGCCACTCCTTATCGCCATAAATTACCGGCGTATAACCGGCTGCTTTTATTTTCTCCAGAAAGGTCGCTGTAATGATAGTTCTCTCTGACGCCGACAGACCATCGATCCTCGCCTCATCATTCGGTGCGAACTCCATATCAAAGGCCACCGGATAAGTAATATTGTTCTGGTAGGCCGCCAGATTCTGGATCACAAAATCAGCTTCCTGGTTTGCCTCATCCTGGGTGATTGCCTGAGAAGAAAAATAGACACCGATCTGGAGCCCTGCATCAATCGCTCCCTGCATGTATTTTCCGAAGTTTTCATCGAGAGTGATCTTTCCACTGCTGTAGCCGCGGCTTCCGACACGTAACATCACATAGCTGACCCCAGCCGCCTTCATACTGTCAAAATTTACATCTCCACTGTATTTGGACAGATCTACTCCCAGATACGAGGTGATCTTTCCTCCCTCTACATATCGTTTCAGACCGCTTTTGTCCTCCAGCTTTGTAAAATCATAGGTGTTCTTTTTCAGGTAAGGGCTTATGGCAATCCATTCCTCCGTGCCGTCTCTTCCAACCACCATCGTATGTTTGCCGTCTGCGGCAGGATCTTTCTGTTCTTCCTTCTCTGCCTGTTCCTGTCTGTCCTTTTCCGCTTTTTCTTCATAGGAAGACTTCGGTGTGCTCTCGTCCTGTTCCTGTCCGGCATCCGCCATCGTTGTCTGCTTTGCGGTATCCTGCTCTTCATCCTCCACCGGATACATATCCCAGAAATCCAGATCTTCCGCCCGCAGCTTCCGCTCCGGTTCTTCCTGTTCCTCCTGCGCTATCTGCTCCGCTTCCTGTTTGGCCTTTTCTTCCTGCACCTTCTTAAAATATTCACTTCCGCCGCTGCTGCGGTTATTGCTCTGCATCACCAGAACAATGACCACAATAGCAAAAGCTGCCACACCCAGCAGCATATAGATCACAGACGAACCCATTCCTCCGCCAGATTCTTCTTCTCCGGGTAATCTCATATACCTTCCGTACCTTTCATCCTACTTCGTGATAATCTCCAGGTATCCTACAACCTTAGACATGTCAAATTCTTTCAAAATGCCCATATTCGGGTCAAAAAATTCTCCCTCATATCCGACAAGATAGTGACTGTAACGCCCCATTTTTTCCATAATAATACAGCACTTGGGGAGCTGTGTCGCTTTTCCAAGTGTATAGACGATCTTATCCCCATGTCGTATACCCAGATACTCCAGTGTAGCAACCATCTTACTCATGTTTGCCTGCCACTCACGGCATTTCATGATATCGCTCGCTTCTCCCAGTGAGACACCTGCGATCATGGCAATACAGGCCTGTCCGCACAGCCCATCCCACGGCTGCGTCACAAGGTCCACATGATCGATCACACGAATCGGGTGCTCCACACTGTATGGACTGTTTGCTCCTATATTGATAATATCGCCGACAATTTCAAAGAAGATCGGCTGCTTCTTGCCCATTTCAAGCTTCTCCAGCGCATCCGCATTCACCGGAATATCATAATATCCCTGTCCTCTTGGAATCAGATCGCAGATAAAGCAGACATCTCCCACGCATACCCTGACCGGCGCATCGCCAACCTTCTCACACACCTCCCAGACGTTGAACGGAACCGTGATCAGATATTCATTTTCGCGCTGTTCCACCATACCCTCAAATTCAAATTTCATCTATGTAACCCGCCTTTCCCATTTGTAGCTACCGTTATTTTAGCATTGCCGCTTCTTTGGTACAACCGGTGTATGCCATTTAAAACATTAAAACTTTAATTTCGACGGCGCAATTCCCGCTATTTCCTTAAATCTTCTCGCAAAGGTCGAATAATCCTGAAATCCGCACTCATAGCAGGCCTTGGATGCCGGCATTCCCGCCATGATCATCCGCTTGGCCGCAAGAACTCTCTTCTCACTGATATACTGATTGATCGAATATCCTGTCGCCTGTTTGAACTGCCGCATCAGATAATATTTGCTGATATAAAAGTGCTCCGCGAGCACGTCTACCCGGATATCCTCCGTCATATGCTCCTGAATATAGGCTATCACATCTACCACCTTCTCATGATAGACTGCCGTTGTGATGAACGCCTGCGGCTGTTCTATCACGCACCGGTTCAGCAGCACCATAAACTGCAGCAAAAATGCCTCCTCCAGAAGCGTATTCAGAAAAGCACCCTCTCCCCGTTTTCTCTCAATCCGTTCCATATCCGACAGGCAGGAAAGAATCCTTTCATAGCTTTCCGGTGTGAAATGCAGTACCCTGTCCTGAATCTGCTGTGCCACTTCAAAGCAGTGTCTCAACGTCTCGCCGCCTTCTTCTCCTCTCCCCAGGAATGCTTCCGAAAGATAGATAATATACCGCTCATAAGGTACCTTACTGTCGATTAATGGCCTGTGGATCTCGTTTGCCCCAACCAGAACAAAATCATGCGGTCTGAGATTGTATGTTTTGCCCTCTACACTGTACTCCACATTTCCTTCCACAAAGAATATGATTTTATAAAAATCGTGATAATGAAAGGCAAATTTTTTATCCACGTAATCACGGATATGAAAAAATTTGAAATCTTCTGTCAGATATCCCATTTTTTCATACTGTTCCTGTACAAGATCACTCATGATTCCAATCCCCAAAGCTGATATTCATATCTACCTTACCCTTGATGCCGTCAACACTTCCGGAATCCGAATACTGCCAGATAGAAAATGCATAAGGATAATAAATCTGGTCATCATAGTACGCATACCATTTTTCATAATCCTCAAGCTGTTGGATATCCAGCATCAGCATAAAGGTCTTGATATTTCCGTAGATCATCGGCGTATATCCCGCCTTCCTGATCATGTCACAAAAGGCGATACAGTACTGTGTCCGCTCCTCCGGCGTAAGATCAGCCGTCCTTGCATTTTCATTTGCAACTGCCTCAATATCAATTACAACCGGATACGTCACATCATACGGCTCAATCTGATCGAGTACATATTTTGCTTCCTCCTCAGCTTCCTCCACGCTGGTTGCCTGTGTGAAGAAATACACTCCGGTCTGAATTCCATTTGAAAGAGCTCCCTTTATATTCTCCTCAAACGAAGAGTCTCCAATAATC
>CAKRPS010000067.1 GCA_934385475.1 uncultured Lachnospiraceae bacterium
GATATAGTGAAATCCTTCGTCTTATTATATGATGTGAGGTGGATTGCATGGATACAAAAATTTTACTTGAGAATGGAACAAACGAGTTAGAGGTTCTCGAATTTAAGTTGGATGGTAATGCGTATGGAATAAATGTTGCAAAGATTAAGGAGATCATCAATTATCAGGATGTAACTCCGGTACCGAATGCACATCCGAGTATAGAAGGTATTTTTATGCCACGTGATACTATGATTACCGCCATTGACTTGAAAAACTGCTTACAGCGTGGTGTATCGGAGCCGGGAGGTCTGTTTATTGTTACCAATTTCAATAAGTTAGACATTGCGTTCCATGTGGATTCTGTTGTAGGTATTCATAGAGTGTCTTGGAGTGATATTATTAAACCGGGTTCCACAGTATCTACGACAGAGGATGGCGTTTCAACAGGAATTATCAAGTTTGAGGATCGTCTGATCATTATTCTGGATTTTGAGAAGATTGTAACAGATATCAATCCTGAGACCGGATTAAAGATGACGGAGATTGATGAGCTGGGAGAAAGACATAGAAATAATGTTCCGATTCTGATTGCTGAGGATTCGCCGCTTTTAAATAAGCTGATTGTTGATTCTCTTCATAAAGCAGGGTATTCCAATCTGATACATACAGAGAATGGTCAGCAGGCATATGAGGTAATTGAAGAGTGTAAGAAAGAAGGAACGCTCAAAGACCATGTACAGTGTATCATCACAGATATTGAAATGCCGATCATGGATGGACATAGATTGACAAAACTTGTTAAATCTGACGATCTCACAAAAGATATTCCGGTAGTTATTTTTTCATCTCTTGTAAATGAAGAAATGAAGAAAAAGGGAGAGGCACTTGGAGCAGATGCCCAGTTGTCAAAACCTGAAATCGGTAATTTAGTCAGAGTGGTAGATGATCTGGTCTTAAATTCAAATCAGGAAAATTAACATGTAGGGCCGGGATTTTCCCGGCCCTTATTATGTAAAAGTGAAATTAAAGGATTGGGAAAAGGATAGTAGGAACATGACAGAGATAGTGAGGGATGCAGTTCAGAACGCAGATATGGTTCTCGTCGGAATTGGCGAGGCGTTTGCATATGATTGGGATGTTTTATCGGAGAATGCCAGATACCAGGAGATTGAGAGAGAAATTCTGAAGGATCCGGCAAATAACTGGATCGTCCCTTTTTTGCAGAAAATGACCTTGCAGGAGAAGCGCGACAGGAAACTTGATCAGGCATATGAGATATTACGACAAGTGTTGGCAGATAAGAATTATTATATTGTTTCGCTCTGCATGGACGATTATCTGTTTGCACATGATTTTCGTGAGGACAGGGTTGTTGCACCCTGCGGAGGTTTTCGGAAGATGCAGTGTGATGAGCACTGTACGGGAGATTTATATGATATTCCGCAGAGTACCTATGACGATGTTGTAAAATATTTTCATGGGGAGAAAAAGTTTACGGAATTGCAGGAGCCTCGATGCAGCAAGTGCGGCAAAAGCCTGCGCTTTAACCAGATAGGAGTATCAAGGTATGCGGAGGAAGGATATCTTGATCGTTGGAGCGATTACACAAAATGGTTACAGGGAACTGTTAATCGTAAATTATGTGTCTTGGAATTAGGAGTTGGGATGGAATATCCATCCGTAATTCGTTTTCCTTTTGAAAAAATTGTCCTTTATAATCAGAAGTCATTCTTATACAGGGTACACCCTTTTTTACAGCAGATTGGGGAGAGCATTGCTGAGCGGGGAATGGGAATACGGGAAAATCCGGTAGATTTTCTGATAAAGGGATTTGAGAAATAGCCATATATATGATAAAATAAACAAAGTATTATTGTTCAGTGTTAGAAGTGTAAAATTATGAAATATAAGTGGGGATATTGCTATGAGCTCAAATGAAGAATATCTGGATAGTCTGTTAAAGTCGATGATGCCATCGGAAGAAGGGGAGCCAAAGGAAGAGGAAAAGCAACCGGAAGTGGAAAAGCAACCGGAAGTGGAAGTAACGGATGAACCCAAGGACAACGACCAGGGGGAGATTGACGACTTTTCACTGGATTCGCTGGAACTTCCTGAGGAATTGAAAGATTTCGGACAAAAGACAGATACTACAGAAGAAGCGACACCACAGGCAGATGGAGGGACAGAATCCTCCGGAGATATGTCGATGGATGATATTGATGCTATGTTGGCGTCTTTGGATGGAGATACTTCACTTGAAGGAACTTCGCCGGTGGATGTTTCGAATGATACTAATGATACGCAAATTCCGGATGTAAAAGCTGGGGCTGATGAACCGGAAGAAGCAGATCAGGATCTTTCTGTTGATGATGATGATATGCTTGCCATGCTGGAAAGTGTGCCGGATGAATCTACAGAAACAGACAGTGATGGTGCTGATTTTGATTTCTTTTCCGGAGAAGAAGGCTTTGACGATGAGACGGATACGCAGGAAGAGTCAGAAAATGCGGATGATACATACCATGATCTTTCAGACATTTCAGTGGATTCCAAGCAGGACGAGAATGAGCCATCCTGGAATGGAAAAGAGGAGAGCCAGGAGGAAGCTGCAGAAGAACAACAGGAATCGGGCGAAGAGAGTTCTTCTGGCAAAAAAGAAAAGAAGAAGCTCAAGCTGTTCCAGGGCAGAAAGAAAAAAAAGGAAAAGAAGCAGCAGGAAAGTGAGGAGACATCTGCAGAGGAACAGACAGAGAACGGCAGCGTTTCCGGACTTTCGGATGATGATATGCTGGACAGTATTTTACAGTCGGCAGATGAAGCGCAGGAGCAGGATGAAAAAGAACCCAAAGAGAAATCAGAGGGCTTTTGGAAAAGGGTGCTGGAGTTCCTGATGGCAGAAGATGATGACGAGGAACAGGAACAGTCCTCTGAATCGGATGATCTGGAATTGCCGATCGGAAATCCTACGGAAGAGAATCAGGCGCTTTTGGACGAGTTGAGTGCAGAGGATAATAAAAAAGGCAAGCAAAAGAAGGAAAAGAAGAAAAACAAGAAATCTAAGAAAAAAGGAAAAGAAGCAGCATTAGAGACAGAGGATGGCGAAGAAGGAGAAGAGGCTCCGGTAAAGACTAAAAAAGCCAAGAAATCCAAGAAGAAAAAGAAGGAACCTGTGCTGGAAGAAGTAGCAGTTGAACCGGAGAAGAAGCTTTCCAGGAAAAAGGTTATTCCGATTTTTGTATTCTGTGCAACAATAGCGGCTGTTATTATACTGGTTAATGCGTTTATCCCGGCTTATTGTGAGAAGAAGGAGGCCCGAATTGCATATGACCAGCAGAGATATGAGGAAGCCTACGATCTGCTTTACGGAAAACAGCTTAATGAAGAAGATGAGTCCATTTTCCAGAAGAGCAGCATTATTCTGCAGGTAAGGCATATTTTGGAATCATATCAGGTATACAGAAAACTTGATATGAATCTGGAGGCACTGGATACACTTCTGGAAGGAGTTGGCGAGCGTGTTTCTATGCTGCAGAAGGCAGAACAATATCACGTGACGAACGAGGTAGATGAGGAATATCAGCAGATTTTGGATACCTTATATCAGGATTACGGCATTTCCGGAGAAGAAGCTGAAGAAATTCTTTCTTCTGAAACCAATTTGATATATACAAAGAAATTGATCGCAATCGTCAACGGAGTACAGTATGATCCGCAGACGGGCGAAGAGAGCACAGAAAAACAGGATGTTCTTCCAGAGGAGGAAGAAATTCTGGAGGAAATGCAGACACCGGAGGAGACAGTACCGGTTGATGGACAGGAGTAGTAGATGGTAGCAATAATTGACTATGATGCCGGAAATATAAAAAGTGTCGAGAAAGCGCTTAAGGCGCTTGGGTATGAAGCAGTTCTTACAAGGGATCGGGAGACACTCCTGCAGGCGGATCATGTTATCCTTCCAGGAGTCGGTGCTTTTGGCGATGCGATGGGCAAATTGCATTCCTATGGTCTTGTGGATGTGATCCATGAAATAGTAGAACAGAAGATTCCTTTTCTGGGAATCTGCCTTGGCTTGCAGCTGATGTTTGAGAGCAGTGAGGAGACTCCGGGGGTGGAAGGGCTATCTTTATTAAAAGGAAAGATTGTCCGGATTCCGGAAGCGTGTGGTCTGAAAATTCCCCATATTGGATGGAACTCCTTAAAATACCCCAATTCGGGAAGACTTTTTCAGGGGATAAATGAGGATGCGTATGTCTACTTTGTCCATTCCTATTATTTAAAGGCACAGGAGCGCGAAATTGTAAAGGCGACCACGGAGTATGGAACACTGATTGATGCTTCCGTAGAGAAAGATAACATTTTTGGATGTCAGTTTCACCCTGAGAAAAGTTCGGATATAGGAATGAAGATATTACAGAATTTTTTGGAAGTTTAGCAGAATGAAACAAAGATAGAGAATGGAGTCAGGACATGTATACGAAGCGAATCATTCCGTGCCTGGATGTGAAGAATGGAAGAGTGGTCAAGGGCGTTAATTTTGTAAATTTTAAAGATGCGGGAGATCCCGCAGAGGTAGGGGCTGCCTATGATAAATCCGGAGCGGATGAACTGGTATTTCTGGATATCACAGCATCTTCTGATGCAAGAGCAACAGCGGTAGAGATGGTCAGAAAGGTTGCGGAGAAGGTGTTCATTCCTTTTACTGTGGGGGGCGGAATCCGCACGGTGGATGACTTTAAGGCAATACTGCGGGAAGGTGCGGACAAGGTATCCGTAAATTCAGCAGCGATCATGAATCCGAACCTGATCAGTGATGCGGCGGATAAATTTGGCAGTCAGTGTGTGGTTGTAGCGATTGATGCCAAGAGACGGGCGGATGGAAGCGGCTGGAATATTTACAAAAATGGCGGCCGTGTAGATATGGGAATTGACGCCGTAGAATGGGCGATGAAGGCAGACAAACTCGGTGCCGGAGAGATTCTGCTGACAAGTATGGATGGAGATGGCACGAAGGCAGGGTATGATCTGGAGCTGACAAGAGCGATCGCTGAGAATGTTTCTATTCCCGTGATCGCCTCCGGTGGAGCGGGCATCATGGAAGATTTTTATGATGCGTTTACCATAGGAAAAGCAGATGCTGCGCTGGCCGCATCTTTGTTTCATTTCAAAGAGATGGAGATACGCGATCTGAAGAGATATCTGCGGGAAAAAGGAATTTCCGTGCGGTTGTAGGAAATCGAGCTGTGCGATAGCAGAGCACGAAAGAAATCAGGAGTATGGAAGGAATACGATAGAGATGGCGATGCTTAGCAACGATTGGGCAGTGGCCTTAAAGGATGAATTTCACAAGGAATATTATCGGGATCTGTACACGTTTGTGAAGGACGAATACAGTAAGAAAATTATTTATCCTCCGGCTGAGGATATTTTCAATGCATTTCATTTTACGCCGCTTAATAAGGTCAAGGTTATGCTCCTGGGTCAGGATCCGTACCACAACGAACACCAGGCACATGGAATGAGTTTTTCGGTACTGCCGGATCAGAGAGAAATTCCGCCTTCGCTGCAAAACATCTATAAAGAGCTGCAGGATGATCTGGGGTGTTATATTCCAAACAACGGTTATCTGAAAAAATGGGCAGATCAGGGTGTGCTTCTTTTGAATACGGTGCTTACAGTACGGGCGCATCAGGCAAATTCCCATCAGGGAAGAGGCTGGGAACAGTTTACGGATGCGGTGATAGAGGCGGTCAATGCACAGGACCGGCCGATTGTATATCTGCTTTGGGGCAGACCCGCGCAGAGCAAAATTCCGATGCTGACCAACCCGAAGCATTTGATCCTGAAAGCACCTCATCCGAGTCCGCTTTCTGCGTACCGGGGATTTTTTGGATGCAGGCATTTCAGCAAGACAAATGAATTTTTGAAAGAGCATGGTGTAGAGCCGATTGATTGGCAGATAGAAAATATATGAAGCATATAGAAGCAGAAATAAGCCAAAATATAGGAGATAGTTTTAGGGGTGAAAGAAATTTCATCCCTTTTTGTTGTGCACCTTGCGGCGCACGTTTCTAATGGGTGAAAGTCCCTGATCTGCCCTAGTAGTGGGAAGAATACAGCCGAACACCAAGGGTGTCCACCGTGAGGTGGAATCTGAAGGAAGGTGGAGGCAAATCTCTGGTCTGACGAACAGAAATCACATCAGACTAGCAGACATGAAAACACTTCTCGAGAAAACGGATAAATGGGCAAGACGACGAATCCGAGCGGTCTATTGGAAACAATGGAAGAAAGTCAGAACGAAATAGTTTGCGAAAACTAAGGAACCGCCGTGTACCGAGCGGTATGCACGGTGGTGTGAGAGGTCGGCTAATCAACTAATGATTAGCCTCCTACTCGATTATATCGCACGCTAATTGGAAAAGTATTTATATAAGTAATACTTGACTTTCCGTAGTGATATGCTATATTTATAGTGTTCCTAATAAGAACTACTAGCAAAAGGAGCGTAGAGATGGAGTATCAGAATGTAGTAGAACAACTGACAGAGTTTGGTCTGACCAGACAGGAGGCATCAATCTATCTTTGCCTGTATCAGAATGGAGAACTGAACGGTTATGAGACGGCCAAATATACGGGAATTTCCCGCTCCAATGTTTACAGTGCGCTGGCGGGGCTGGTAGAGAAAGGTGCAGCATATCTGATCGAAGGTGCCAGCAGCAAGTATACGGCTGTTCCGGTACAGGAATTTTGTGTCAATAAGATCAGAAATCTGCAGGAACTTGCCGAGGAACTTGAAAAGAATGTTCCGAAGGCAAAGGTCGCAACAGACGGCTATATCACGATTGAGGGATACCGGCATATTTATGATAAGGTTCTGCACATGCTGGAGAGTGCACAATACCGGATCTATTTGTCGGCACCTCACACCTTCATCGAGAAACTGCGTGAAGTTTTGTGTGAGGTAATAGATAGGAGAAAAAAACTTGTCCTGATCACAGACGCACAGACGGATCTGGCGGAGCGTGGGGCGATCATATATCTGACGGACTGCAAGGAAACACAGCTTCGACTGATTATTGATTCGGCGTATGTGCTTACAGGAGAAATCACCGGAAGTAGTGGTGATACCTGCCTTTTCAGCGGGCAGACTAATTTCGTGAATGTCTTTAAAGAGGCGCTTCACAATGAAATAAAACTGATTGAACTGACAGGAGAGAAGGCTGAATAACCTGCCTGTCGAATATGGAGGAGAAATGAATAAGAAACCATTTGTGACTAAGGAACAAATCGAAGAAATTGTAAAGACCTATCCGACTCCCTTTCATATTTATGATGAAAAGGGAATCCGCGAAAATGTAAAGGCCGTAGAGGAAGCTTTTGCGTGGAATAAAGGCTTTAAGGAGTATTTTGCAGTAAAGGCATGTCCGAATCCCTTCTTAATTAAAATACTGCATGAATATGGCTGTGGGTGTGACTGCTCCTCGCTGACAGAACTTATGCTCAGCAATGCTATTGGAATTAACGGACATGATATTATGTTTTCCTCTAATGATACACCGGCCGAGGAATATGCGTACTGCGCAAAGGTCGGAGGAATTATCAATCTGGATGATATTACCCATATTGAGTTTGTGGAAAACATTCTTGGAAAACTTCCTGAGACGATGAGCTGTCGTTATAATCCCGGTGGAATTTTCCAGATGAGCAATGGTATTATGGACAATCCGGGAGACGCAAAGTATGGCTTTACGACAGAACAGCTTTTTGAGGGATATCGTATCCTTAAGGAAAAAGGAGTAAAACATTTCGGTCTGCATGCATTCCTTGCAAGCAATACCGTTACAAATGAATATTATCCGCAGCTTGCGAAGGAACTCTTTGAGGTGGCAGTTGAACTGAAGGAGAAGGTTGGCGTCACACTGGAATTCATTAACTTGTCAGGCGGTGTTGGAATTGCCTATACACCGGAGCAGACAGCAAATGATATCCGGGTGATCGGTGAGGGCGTGCGCAAGGTATATGAGGAAGTGCTTGTCCCGGCAAGAATGGGAGAGGTTGCAATTTATACCGAGATGGGACGTTTTATGATGGGACCTTACGGAGAACTTGTGACCCAGGCTATCCATGAAAAGCATACACACAAAGAGTACATCGGGGTGGATGCCTGCGCTGTCAATCTGATGCGCCCAGCCATGTATGGTGCTTATCATCATATTACCGTTCTGGGCAAGGAGGATGCACCGCTTGATCATGTATATGATGTAACCGGATCACTTTGTGAAAACAATGATAAATTTGCAATAGACAGAAAGCTTCCTAAAATTGATATGGGGGACTATCTGGTGATTCACGATACCGGTGCACACGGCTTTGCGATGGGATACAATTATAATGGAAAGCTCAAATCAGCAGAGCTTTTGCTCAAGGAAGATGGAAGCGTACAGCTTATCCGGAGGGCAGAGACACCTAAGGATTACTTTGCGACTTTTGACTGTTTTGACTTCTATAAGAATTTGTGTGAATAAGAAAAACTGCTTGCCAACAACCGGAGGATATGGTAATATATAACTCGGTTGTTGGAAATGCCGGTGTGTCGGAATGGCAGACGAGGCAGACTCAAAATCTGTTGTGGGCAACCACGTGCGGGTTCAAGTCCCGCCA
>CAKRPS010000068.1 GCA_934385475.1 uncultured Lachnospiraceae bacterium
GTCCATGACAATAAAAGAAATTTTTCACTTTATAAAGCTTGCTGCAAAAGGTGGTTCCGGTCTGGATGACCAGATGAATAAAGCCAAAAAACCTCATATTTATGTGGGGATGGTCTGCGTGAGGGAAGCGTATCAGGGACAGGGCTATATGCGAAAGGTGATGGACATTGCCTTTGCAGAAGGCAACCGGCTTCAGGTTCCTGTCGTCCTGGATACCGATGCCCGATCAAAATGTGATAAATATATGCACCTTGGAATGGAACTTGCCGGAAAGCGGAATTTTGGCAGGCACGGATTTCTGTACGACCTTGTCAAATACCCGGATGATCCGGCATTGTCTGTACAATCCTCTTGTTAACACGGATACGTTCTGCACTCGCACCATCACCCGCGTCCTGCGCACGGTGCAGCGTTCTCGCATAGCTCTCCTGCATATCCCGCGTATTTCTGTAGTTTAAAAACTCTTCTCCAATACCGGTCGGCAGGTTCTACAGTTCCTTCATAATATTCCTGAACTGTAAATCTACGTCCATTTCCACATTCCCATTTTGATATGGTTTTCTCCTGATCCATATATTCCTATCCCCTTTCATAGTTTCCCGGCATCTGCAACTGTCAATGCCATTTTACGTATCTATGCTGCCTGATAAGAATAGCTGATCAGAAGTTCTTTTAGAACCCACGCTCCGTAGGATGACAAAATATTATCTATTTTTTTGATGATATCTATCCTTTCTTTTTTGCCTTTGCGGTGAACTCCGTTACTGTCACCTTGATCACCGCCACAGAAGATGCCATCCTCTCATCCATCGTAAATTCTTTGCCAGTCTGGGTTTTCATAAGCTGTCGTAACCCACATATCTTTTCCTGCTCATCGGTTACGATCTTGGCTGTGCCTTTTCCCATAACAGAAGCAAAATAGGCTCCGTAATTACAGGGAATCTCTCCGCCTGGATCAAGTTCCGTATCACATTCCAGTTCAACACATACCTTTGGATTTCTGTTGATCAGATCGATCTTATGCCCTTCCTTTGCGCCGTGCATATAGAAGATAATCGAGTCACTCTGATACACATAACCATAGTGCATCGGCACAATATAGGGATATTCATCATCATACAGGCCAAGGTGCAGAACCCTTGCCTTATCCAGTATCTGTCGTATTTCATCTATACTTGTAACTTCTCTGTCTTTTCTCCGCATAGTATCCTAATCTCCATACCTGCGCACGCTTTTTGCGCATCTCGAGTTTGTGTCAAATGTACGCAGACACAAATCTCGCGTGTGAAAAATCTTCCGTATATGGATTTTTCACACTATCTCACATATTTCTTATAGTACTGATAATCCTCCTGACGACAGTTTACGTGTATCCGGATGCCATCCTCCCGGTATTCTGTCTCATAGACTACCCCATGTTCATTCAGATAGGACACTGCCCGCCCATCCGTGTAGGGAATCAGCAGGGTACATTCCTGATAGCCACCTGCCAGCTTTTTCTCGATCAGTTCAATCAGCTGCTCCATCCCGATCTGTTTCTTCGCGGACAAATAGACAGCCTGATCCGTCACCACAGGCAGATGGCTTAACAGCTTCTCCTGCGCTATCCCAGCAAGTCCCGGTACTACCTCCGGAGACACCATATCCACCTTGTTATAGACATAGATCATGGGAATCCCATCTGCTCCCAGTTCTTTCAAGGTCTGGTTCGTTACGGCAATCTGTTCCTTATAATGTTCATCGCTGTAATCTACCACCTGCAAGAGAATATCTGCCTCTCTTGCCTCCTCCAACGTGGAATGAAAAGCCTCGATCAGATTGTGAGGAAGCTTATGGATAAAGCCGACGGTATCAGATAACAGAAACGCGTGATGATTTTCCGGCTCAATCTTCCTCACCGTAGTATCCAGAGTCGCAAACAGCATATCCTTTTCCATGACCTTCTTTTCTTCCACATCTACCTCGTCCATGCCGTACAGTTCAAGCATGGTGTTGAGTAAGGTAGACTTTCCGGCATTGGTATAGCCCACCAGTGCCACTCTTGGTATTCCGGACATGGATCTGCGTTTTCGCTGTGTTTCACGTTCGGAGCTGACATCCTTCAACTCCCTGCGCAGTTCAGTCAATCTCCTCTCCAGTACACGACGGTCCAGTTCCAGCTTTTTTTCTCCCGCTCCCTTGTTGCTCATCGCACCGCTGCCGCCGCCCTGACGGCTAAGTGCTGCATGAAGTCCTACCAGTCTCGGCAGCATATACTGTAATCTCGCCACTTCTACCTGTAACTTTGCTTCCCGTGACTTTGCCCGGCTTGCAAAGATATCCAGGATCAGCGTACTTCTGTCCAGAATCGGCTTGCCGATCTGTTCCTGCAAATTGCGCATCTGCATGGGCGATAAGGAATTGTCAAAGATGACAATGTCCGCCTCGCACTCCTGCGCGGTTTCCCTGACCTCCTCAACCTTTCCGGTTCCTATATAGAAAGCCTTGTGCACCTCTGTAAGTGTCTGTTCTATAATCGCTACCGTCTCCATGTCGCAGGCCTTTGCTAATGCCTCCAGTTCCTGCAAAGAAGTCAGATAGTCTTCACCGTCATTTAAATTCACTCCAACAAGCAATGCTCTTTCCACGAGATAACCTTGCCTTTCTTTATTCTGTCCTGTATTTTCCTCGTCGTCATAACAAACAAGGCCGCCACCCTTCCGGACAGCGGCCTCTCTGTTTCATTTTCTATTTCTAAATTTGTCTGCTGGTCTTCTTTACCGTTGCCGTTGATGCGGAAACAACCGGCTCCTTCGGGATCAAAACCTTATCCAGCTTCCAGATGTCGTCCACGTACTCCTGAATCGTTCTGTCTGAACTGAACTTTCCGGAACATGCAACATTCAGCATGGCACTCTTTGCCCAGCCCTTTTCGTTCCTGTATGCACGCTCTACCTTCTTCTGTGCCTCTGCATAGGACTTGAAGTCCTTCAGAATAAAGTAGGTATCTGCCTTGGAGGTACTCAAGGTGTTAAGCAGTGAGTTGTACAACGGTCTGAACAGGTCAGGATCATTCGGAGCGTAGGTTCCGTTGATGAGCTGCATCAGTACCTTGCGTACATCCGGGTCATTGTTGAAGATTTCTGTCGGATCATATCCACCGAAGTTTTCATAGCGGATAACCTCATCGGAGCTGAGTCCGAAAATGAATGCATTTTCTTCTCCGACCTCTTCTACAATCTCCACATTTGCTCCATCCATTGTACCGATAGTAAGTGCTCCGTTTAACATGAACTTCATGTTACCGGTACCGGATGCCTCTTTACTTGCAGTGGAAATCTGCTCAGATACATCCGCTGCCGCAAAGATGATCTCCGCGTTTGATACGCGATAATTCTCAATAAATACAACCTTGATCTTGCCGCCGATTGCCGGATCATTATTGACAACATCTGCCACAGAGTTGATCAGCTTGATCGTCAGCTTCGCATTCATATAGCCGGCTGCTGCCTTTGCACCGAAAATAAACGTTCTCGGATAGAAATCCATATCCGGATGCTCTTTTAATTCATTATACAGATACATTACATGTAATATGTTCAAAAGCTGACGCTTGTATTCATGCAGTCTCTTAACCTGTACATCAAAGATAGATCTCGGATTCACTTCGATTCCGTTGTGCTCTAATATATATTTTGCAAGACGTACCTTGTTCTGGTACTTGATGTTCATGAACTCCTGCTGAGCCTTCTCATCATCCACATAAACCTTCAGCTTATTGATCTTCGGAAGATCTGTGATCCAATCATCACCCACATGCGCTGTCACCCAGTCTGCCAACAGCGGATTTGCATGGAGCAGGAATCTTCTCTGTGTGATACCGTTGGTCTTATTGTTGAATTTCTCCGGCATCATCTCATAGAAGTCCTTGAGTTCCTGATGCTTCAGGATCTCAGTATGCAGTCTGGCAACACCGTTTACAGAGTAGCCTGCTGCGATAGCAAGATGTGCCATCTTAACCTGACCATCATAGATAATTGCCATCTTGCGAACCTTCTCCTGATTGCCCGGATAAAGCTGCTCGATTCTTGCAACAAATCTGCGGTTGATCTCTTCCACTATCTGATATACACGGGGAAGCAGTCTGGAGAACAGCTCGATCGGCCACTTCTCAAGTGCCTCAGCCATGATCGTATGATTGGTATATGCACAGGTCTTTGTGGTAACTTCCCATGCCTCATCCCATGTTAAATAATACTCATCCATGAGGATTCTCATAAGCTCTGCGATTGCAACTGTCGGATGCGTATCGTTCAGCTGGAAGGTAACCTTCTCGTAGAACTTACGGATATCCTCGTGTTTTCTCATATATTTGTCCACTGCTTCCTGAACAGAGGCAGAGATGAAAAAATACTGCTGTTTTAAACGAAGCTCCTTGCCTGCATAGTGATTGTCATTCGGATACAGGACCTCGACGATATTTCTCGCAAGGTTTTCCTGCTCTACCGCCTTCTGATAATCTCCCTTGTCAAAGGAGTCAAGCTGGAAACAGTCAACAGGCTCTGCATCCCAGATACGAAGTGTATTGACAAATCCGTTTCCATAGCCTACTACCGGCATGTCATAAGGGATTGCACGGACGGCCTGATAGCCTTCCTGTTTGAAATTGCTTCTTCCATTCTCATCTACATAAACGTTGACATAGCCGCCGAAACGAACCTCTTTGGCATACTCAGGTCTTCTGAGTTCAAACGGATTTCCGTCCTTCAGCCAGTTATCCGGCACTTCCACCTGATAACCATTGCGGATTTCCTGCTTAAACATACCGTAACGGTAGCGGATACCACAGCCATAAGCTGCATAGTTCAAGGTTGCAAGGGAATCCAGGAAGCAGGCTGCCAGTCTTCCAAGTCCACCGTTTCCAAGTGCTGCATCCGGTTCCTGATCCTCTACCACGTTAATATCTATTCCCAACTCCTGAAGCGCTTTAGCCGCTTCCTTATATGCCTGAAGGTTGATCATGTTGTTGCCGAGTGCACGGCCCATCAAAAATTCCATGGACAGATAGTACACCATCTTAGGGTCCTGCTTTTCAAACTCCTTCTGTGTTGCCAGCCACTGATCTACCACAGCATCCTTGATTGCATAGGATACTGCCTGAAAAATCTGCTGATCTGTCGCTTCCTCCAATGTTTTGCGGTAAAGTGTCTTGATGTTGTAAAGCACACTTCTCTTGAAAAGCTCTGTATCAAAGGTTGTTCCAGCCTTCTGTGCCATTTGCGTTCCTCCTCATTACTTTTCTGTCGTTTTATTCCATATGAAAAAATTCCCTTTTTATTATATATGCTCTTTTTCGGTTTGACTACCATCAATCTGCTCAAAATATCAGATTATTACCGATCAGACTGCCACATAAATGCGAAAAGTTCCACTCAAAAGAGTGAAACTTTCCGTTTTCTGAAAACAATATAAATTTTAGCACTTTTCGATGGAAATGGTTACTTTTTCACCGTTCACATTCCATTCCTTGGATACGGCAAGGCTTTCTCCGACTGTGATACTTTCTGCCAGAACCTTTCCTGCGATTGCTTCCTTGTTCTTGTCCACAATCTTTTCTACCTTATCATTTCCGCTAAGTGATACCTTAATGTGATCCATCACTTCAAAATCAGCCTCTTTACGCATCGTCTGGATCTTGCTGATCACTTCATAAACAAATCCCTCTTCCAGAAGCTCTTCTGTCAGATTTGTATCAAGTACAACGGTCACATAATTATCAGCCTCTGCAACAAAGCCTTCCTTCTGTGCCATATCGATCAACAGATCCTCTTCTGCCAGAGATACCTCTGTTCCGTCTACCTCAAACTTCAATGCTCCCTCTGCTTTTAACGTTGCCATCGCCTCACTGCCGTCTATGGAAGCAAGATACGCCTTGATACCGCCTAACTGTTTCCCATACTTAGGTCCTACGGTCTTGAGCTGCGGCTTGAAGCTGTAGCTGGTAAAGGCAGATACATCATCGGAGAACTCTACTTTCTTGACATTCAGTTCATCTTCGATGATCTCCTGATAGAACTCGCCAAGAGCGTGATCCGCTTTCACATACATGGTACCGATCGGCTGACGGTTCTTGATATTTGCTGTGTTACGGGCTGCACGTCCCATCACAACAATTTTCAGAACCTCTTCCATATCCTCTTCCAGCTTCTTGTCGATGTGGTTCTCATCGGCTACCGGGAAATCACACAGATGGATACTTTCCGGTGCGTTCTTATCAATGCTGCATACCAGATTCTGATAGATTTCTTCTGTCATAAACGGAATCATCGGTGCTGCGCACTTACAGATTGTCACAAGTGCTGTATACAGAGTCATGTAGGCATTGATCTTATCCTGCTCCATGCCCTTTGCCCAGAAACGCTCACGGCTTCTTCTGACATACCAGTTACTCATCTCATCCACGAAGTTATCCAGTACTCTCGCTGCCTCCGGGATTCTATAGTTGTTCAGGTTATCGTCCACTTCCTTGATCGCTGTATTCAGCTTGGATAACAGCCACTTATCCATAACCGGAAGTTTATCATAGTCCAAGCTGTACTTCGTAGCGTCAAAATTATCAATGTTTGCATACAGAACAAAGAATGCATAGGTGTTCCACAAGGTTCCAAGGAACTTACGCTGTCCTTCCTGTACTGCCTTGCCATGGAAACGGTTCGGCAGCCACGGTGCGGAATTGATATAGAAATACCAGCGGATCGCATCTGCTCCGTAAGTCTCCAGTGCGTCAAACGGGTCTACCGCGTTGCCCTTTGACTTACTCATCTTCTGTCCGTTTTCATCCTGAACATGTCCCAGAACGATTACGTTTTCAAAAGGTGCCTTATTAAACAACAGAGTGGATTCTGCCATCAGGGAGTAGAACCATCCACGGGTCTGGTCTACTGCCTCGGAAATAAACTGTGCCGGGAACTGCTGCTCAAACAGATCCTTGTTTTCAAACGGATAGTGATGCTGTGCAAACGGCATTGCTCCGGAATCAAACCAACAGTCGATAACCTCCGGTACACGTTTCATTGTCTTTCCACACTTCGGGCAAGGCATGGTAATTTCATCGATATACGGTCTGTGAAGCTCTACAGTCTTCGCCGCCGGATTGCCGCTTAATTTCTCCAGTTCTTCACGGGAGCCTACGGATTCCATGTGACCGCAGTCAGGACATTCCCATACATTCAGCGGTGTTCCCCAGTAACGGTTACGGGAGATTCCCCAGTCCTGAATATTTTCAAGCCAGTTTCCAAAACGGCCGGTTCCGATCGATTCCGGAATCCAGTTGACGGTCTTATTGTTGGCAACCAGATCGTCTCTTACGGCTGTCATCTTGATAAACCAGGATTCTCTTGCATAGTAGATCAGCGGTGTATCGCAACGCCAGCAGAACGGATAATCATGCTCGAACTTCGGTGCATCAAACAGCTTTCCTTCTTTATCCAGGTCTACCAGTACCTTCGGGTCTGCATCCTTGACAAAAAGTCCTGCATAAGGAGTTTCTTCTGTCATATTTCCCTTGCCATCTACGAACTGGATGAACGGAAGGTCATAGTTACGTCCGATTCTGGCATCATCTTCACCGAATGCCGGTGCAATATGAACGATACCGGTACCATCTGTCATGGTAACGTAATTATCTACGGTTACAAAATGTGCTTTCTTATGCTGTTTCTTGGCAACTTCATCTGCGCAGGCAAATAACGGCTCATACTCCCTGCCTTCCAGATCTTTTCCCACATAAGTCTCCAATACTTCGTATGCCGGCTTTCCTTCCTCTGCCAGCTTGCCAAGTACAGTGTCCAGAAGTGCCTGTGCCATATAGTAGGTATAACCGTCGGCGGCTTTTACCTTCACATATGTCTCATCCGGGTTCACACACAGTGCGGTATTGGACGGAAGTGTCCAGGGTGTTGTTGTCCATGCCAGGAAATATGCGTCTTCGCCAACTGCCTTGAAGCGCACGATCGCGGAACGCTCCTTCACCGCCTTATATCCCTGTGCCACCTCGTGAGAGGATAACGGAGTTCCGCAACGCGGGCAGTAAGGAACGATCTTGAAGCCTTTGTACAACAAGCCTTTGTCCCAGATCTGTTTCAGTGCCCACCACTCGGACTCGATAAAATCATCATGATAGGTTACATACGGGTTGTCCATATCCGCCCAGAAGCCAACGGTGCTGGAAAAGTCCTCCCACATCCCTTTGTATTTCCATACGGATTCTTTACACTTCGTGATAAACGGGTCTAAGCCGTACTCCTCAATCTGTTCCTTGCCATCCAGACCAAGAAGCTTCTCCACTTCCAGCTCTACCGGCAGTCCATGGGTATCCCAGCCTGCCTTACGGGGAACCATATATCCCTTCATGGTACGGTATCTCGGGATCATATCCTTGATAACACGTGTCAGCACATGACCGATATGAGGC
>CAKRPS010000069.1 GCA_934385475.1 uncultured Lachnospiraceae bacterium
TCATATATTTATTGACATCCGGATCGTTGTTGATGATATCCTGCAATACCAGCAGCAGGTGGATGATATCCTGCGCAATCACGTATGCCGGTGCCGCCTTTGCTCCAAAGATAAAGGTCATCGGTCTTACCGGCTTCTTGCCGCTCTTGATCTCCAGATATTTATGAATGATATAAAGGGCATTCATCTGCTGACGTTTGTACTCATGCAGTCTCTTGACCTGAATATCGAAGATCGAATCCGGGTTCAGAGTCACTTTCTCTTTCTCCTGCACATAGGCAGCCAGATCTTTCTTGCGGTTCATCTTAATCTGTGCAAGACGGTTCAGAACCGTATCGTTATTCACATAATCAAGCAGTTTTTCAAGCTTATCGGCATCCTTCTTATAGCCATCTCCGATCGTCTCAGACAGGAAGGAAGCCAGCTCGCGGTTACAGGACAGCAGCCATCTACGGAAAGTGATACCGTTGGTCTTGTTGTTGAATTTCTCAGGATAAATCTTGTAGAATGCATTCAACTCTGTTTTTTTCAGAATCTCCGTATGGATCGCTGCAACACCATTTACAGAGAAGCCATAGTGGATATCAATGTGTGCCATGTGTACACGCTCATCCTTATCGATGATCTGTACCTTCGGATCGCTGTATTTTGCAGCAACTCTCTTATCAAGCTCCTTGATGATCGGAACAAGCTGCGGAACAACCTTCTCCAGATAAGCAAGCGGCCATTTCTCCAGTGCTTCTGCAAGAATGGTATGGTTGGTGTAAGCACAGGTCTTGCTGACAACCTCGATTGCCTCATCCATGGTAAAGGCCTTCTCCTCTACCAGAATACGGATCAGCTCCGGGATGACCATCGTCGGATGGGTATCGTTGATCTGAATAACCGCATGGTCATACATCTTGCGAAGATCGTATTTTTTCTCCTTCATCTCACGCAGAATGAGCTGTGCTGCATTGCTGACCATAAAATACTGCTGATAGATACGAAGCAGGTTTCCTGCCTCATCAGAATCATCCGGATACAGGAAAAGTGTCAGATTCTTCTCGATCGCTTCTTTGTCGAAGTCAATTCCTTTCTTAACAAGGCTTTCATCTACGGACTCAATATCGAAAAGTCTCAGTTTATTGACACCATTGTCATATCCGATCACATCAATATCATATAATCTGGAAGTAACCTTCTTGTCTCCAAAATATACATCAAAAGAAGTATCTGTCTTGGTGAGCCATGACTTCGGCTCGATCCAGTCATTCTTCTCTGCTGTCTGCAGTTTATCTTTGAACACCTGCTTAAACAGACCAAAGTGATAATTCAGTCCGATGCCTTCTCCCGGAAGTCCAAGCGTTGCGATCGAATCAAGGAAGCATGCTGCAAGACGTCCAAGTCCACCGTTACCAAGAGACGGTTCCGGCTCAACTTCTTCGATAGCGCACAGATTCTTGCCATTCTGTTTCAGAATCTCATCCAGCTTATCATAGATTCCCAGATTGATCAGATTGTTGGAAAGAAGTTTTCCGATCAGAAATTCTGCGGAAATATAATAGATCTTTTTCTCTCCCTCGATAGGCTCTGATACCTCCATCAGTCTTTTGGAAAGCTGTAACAAACTGTAATAAAGCTCCTCATTTGTACAGTCCGCTATGTTCTTTCCGTAATTCTCCTGTGTCTGCTTCAGCAATTCCTTCTCCAGATTCATCACCAGTACATCTCTTTTCAGGTTGCTTGCCTGTGCCATTGTTTTCCCTCCTGTTATCTCTTTCTTTTTACTTTTCTTTTTTATATCAAACCACGATTTTTCTCATGATCTTCTACACCAGTATATCTTCATATTTCATCCGGACAAGCTCGTAATCCAGAACAAGCTGCTGTCCACTGCCACCATCCAGAAGCCTTTTGAGTTCTTTCACAGCCTCCGATGCAATTCTCCGGAAATCCTGCCGCACCGTGTTCATCTGTTTTCCGGCATATCCCATCAGTGTGATTCCGTCAAAACCACAGACCGGCCGAAAAATATCCATCTCTATCAGCGCTTTCATCGCTCCGATTGCCATCAGATCCGACGCACACACTACAACATCTTTGTTTTTGGCATACCGGAATGTAAAATTTCTCGCCTGCAATTCTGAAAAATCTCCATTGCGGATCATCAGCGGCAGCTCCAGATCGTCGGCGAGCTTTTGGATTCCCTTTATTCTCTCATCTGTCACATAGCCGTTCTTGCGTCCCGCCAGATACAGGATTCCCTTCGCTTTCTCTTTCGTGATGCCGTTTTCCCGGATTGTCTTTTCGGCAACCTCATACTGTGCCTTTGCCTGATCGATCCAGACCGCTGAAGTATTTTCGTTGACCATCGGCACATCCGCCACAACAACCTTGAAAGTCTGTGTCTGGATCAGCTTCATCAACACTTTGTCATCCTTGGACATTCCGAAAATAATAACGCCGGTAATACTCTGTGACTGTAAATAGCGTATCACTTCCTCAAGCGTTTTATTCCGAAACATGGAATAAAAAACAGTGATCACATCCAGATTCATTGCCACAGCCTGACTGATCGTCCCGGCCAGAAACTGCATGCTGATCTCATCCACAGCCTGCGAGACATTGTCCAGATTCATCAACAGTGCCACACGTCCCGACTGTTTGGAAGAAAGTGCCGCCGCAACCGAGTTGGGAACAAAGTTCAGTTCCTCAACCGCTTCATTCACTTTTCTCTTTGTCTCTTCGCTCACGTTCGGATAATGATTCAACACCTTGGAGACGGTTGAGATCGCTACTCCGGCACGTCTGGCGACATCCTTAATTGAAACCATCGTCTACATCCTTATGGATTTGGCAATTTTGGAAAACATTTTCCGGAAATCGTTTTCCTTAATCATCATATAACAAATAAATAAGTTTGTAAACCACTTTTTTAGAAAACTTATGCAAAGCAACCGTGATTTACAATCGAAGTCTGTTGGGCGTTTAGGCACATTGTTCATTGAATTTACTCTGTAAAAGTGTTACACTTTTTATAGAAAAAGAGCAGAACTTCAGGAGGAAGATGAATGAGCGAATATATATTGAGCTGCTGTTCTACAGCCGATCTCACAGAAGAGCACTTTAAAAACCGTAATATTTCCTATATCTGTTTCCACTATGAACTGGATGGCAAACAGTATCTGGACGATCTCGGCAAGTCCATGCCCTTTGACAAATTCTATGAGGCGATGGCAAACGGTGCCGACACCAAGACTTCCCAGATCAACGTTGCTGAATTTACCTCATATTTTGAACCGTTTTTGCAGGAAGGCAAAGATATTCTTCATCTAAGCCTGTCCTCCGGTATCTCGGGCGTTGTCAATTCCGCAATGGTTGCACGGGATAACCTGATGGATAAATATCCGGACCGCAAAATCTACATTGTGGATTCTCTGGCGGCTTCTTCCGGATATGGTCTTTTGATGGATAAGCTCGCAGATCTGCGTGATCAGGGCATGACTCTGGAAGAGTTGAATGACTGGGCGGTTGCAAACCGTCTAAAATGTAACCACTGGTTCTTTTCAACCGATCTCACCTTCTATATCAAAGGTGGTCGTGTCTCCAAGACATCCGGTTTCATCGGAACCATGTTAAACATCTGTCCTCTTCTCAATGTCAACCACTTAGGACAGTTGATTCCCAGATATAAGATTCGTACCAAGCGTAAGGTCATCCAGACGATCGTGGATAAGATGGAAGAATGTATTGAAGAAGGTACCAAGTACAGCGGAAAATGTTATATTTCCAATTCCGCCTGCTATGAGGATGCCCGCAGTGTGGCCGATCTGATCGAAGCCCGCTTCCCGAACCTTGACGGCAAGGTAGAGATCAACAGCATCGGAACGACAATCGGAAGCCACACCGGTCCCGGCACAGTAGCCGTTTTCTTCTGGGGAAAAGAGAGAGTGGACTAAGCCACTATCTCAACAGATAAATAAAATATGCAATATCTGCAATCAGCAGGATGGCACCGCCCATTCTGCTGAGTTTTTTATTGCGAAATACACACAGCCAAAGCAGAATGGCAACTGCAACACAGACAAGGCTGTCCACGAAAAAGCTCTCAGCATAAACGATCGGTGTGATCAGCGAAGATGTTCCAATCACAAACAGAATGTTGAAAATGTTGCTTCCCACAATATTTCCGACTGCGATATCCGCTTTGCCCTTGATTGCAGCCGTAACGGAGGTCACAAGCTCGGGAAGGGAAGTTCCGAATGCCACGATCGTAAGTCCGATCAATCTCTCACTCATTCCGAAGATCCTTGCCAGCTCCGAAGCAGAGTCCACTGCCAGATCAGAGCCGATCACAATGCAGGCTCCTCCGGCAACGATCATGAGAAGCATCTTCCAGACCGGCATTTCGATGCCTTCTCCCGGTATTTCCTCCAGTGTTTCTTCCCCGGATTTGACCATTCTACGCAGATAAAGCAGATAGCAGATCATCAATGCCCACAGAATCAGTCCATCCAGTCTTGACACGATATGATCCGTATATCCTATTCCGATTAATACAGCTGTAATCAATATTACATACGGTATTTCATAACGTACTGTGGATTTTTGTACAGCGACCGGACAGATCAAAGCTGTCAGTCCCAAAATAAGCAGAATATTTAAGATATTGCTTCCCAGGATATTTCCGATGGAAATTTCCGCGCTTCCCTTCACAGCCGCTGAAATACTCACGGCAGTCTCCGGAAGGGAAGTTCCCATTGCCACGATTGTAAGTCCGATCACAAGCTGCGGAATTCCGAACTTTTCCGCCACCTTACTGGAGCCTTCCACAAACCAGTCCGCTCCTTTAACCAAAAAGAAAAAACCAAGTACCAGCAACAAAATCTGAATCACAACCGCCATTTGTACGTCTCCTTCTTATTAAAAGTCAAAAAGTGCCTCTTAAAAGGCACTTCCCTCATGCGGATGACAGGACTTGAACCTGCACGTCGGGGACACCAGAACCTAAATCTGGCGCGTCTGCCAATTCCGCCACATCCGCTCACTGCGGATTTCACAGGAAATCTCTGCGAAAACCCGCTCAAGTATCATATCATTTCAATTATTCCCTGTCAATCCCCGATAAGCGTGCATCCTCTCCGATATGCTGGATTACCTTGCGGTTCGTCTGCATCATAAAGATTGCCGATACCGTAACAGATACCAGCTCCGCAATCGGGAATGCCCACCAGACCTTCGTCACATCACCCGTCTGTGCCAGCAGATAGGCCGCCGGGAGCAGTACGATAAGCTGTCTTGTAAGAGACACGATCATACTGTAAACTGCATTGCCAAGTGCCTGAAATACCGACCCGCACACAATCCCGAACGCCGCCAGAACAAAGTGTGTGCTGATGATCCGAAGTGCCGGGATTCCAATCTGCAGCATCTGTTCCGAAGCATCGAACAGCTTCAGAAGCGGCCCCGGAATGATCTGGAACACCAGGACACCGACAAGCATAATCCCTATCGCATAACAAACACTCAGCTTGATGGCCTTGACCAGACGGTCCTTTTTGCCAGCGCCATAATTATAGGCTATGATCGGCACCAGACCATTATTCAGTCCAAATACCGGCATGAATACAAAGCTCTGGAGTTTGAAATACACGCCGAACACCGCTGCCGCCGTTGACGTAAAGCCAAGCAGGATGCGGTTCATTCCATAGGTCATGACAGAACCGATCGCCTGCATTATTATAGAAGGAACACCCACGGCATAAATATTCCCGATTGTCTTTCCACTCGGACGGAAGCCCTTGAAGTGAAGGGAAATCTCCTCATTCCATTTGAAGTTGATCACTGCCGCAAAAATGCCTGCTATGATCTGTCCGATCACCGTAGCAACCGCTGCTCCGGCAACTCCAAGCTTCGGCATCCCAAAGTATCCGAAGATCAGGATCGGATCCAGAATAATGTTGATGATTGCCCCGGTTCCCTGCGTGATCATGGTAAAGATCGTCTTTCCGGTAGACTGTAATAATCTCTCAAAAATAAACTGTGTATACATCCCCATGGAAAGGCAGCACACAATCGAAAGATACTGTTCTCCATATGCGATGATTGCCGCATCCTGCGTCTGTGTTCTATAGAAAATACCGGTTGCAAATACCCCAACCAAAAGAAAGACAATGTAACTTACCAGTGCCAGAAAGACTCCGTTCTCCGCAATCTTATTGACCCGTTCGTAATCTTTCTCACCGAGCGCTTTTGAGAGAAGCGCATTGATACCGACTCCGGTGCCGACTCCCAGCGCAACCATCAGCGTCTGGATCGGAAATGCCAGCGAAACCGCCGTCAGTGCATTTTCATCGATTCTGGCCACAAAAATGCTGTCCACAATATTATATAAAGCCTGTACCAGCATGGAGATCATCATGGGCAGTGACATATTAATCAGGAGCTTGTCTACCGGCATAACTCCCATTTTGTTTTCTTTTACAGTTCCCTGCGTTTCTGCTTTCTGCTGCATCTCTTTCATATCCTTTCTCGTATCCTTGTACCAAATTTAGGCATTCTCCTAAAAGTCTGCATACAAAAAGGGAAACCGTATCTTGCTGATTTCCCATCCTGGTTTCTATTATATAATTCAGAGTGAAGCACGGGGGATTCGAACCCCCGACAACCTGATTAAAAGTCAGGTGCTCTACCGACTGAGCTAGTGCTCCATAACTGGGCTAGCTGGATTTGAACCAGCGAATGCAGGAGTCAAAGTCCTGTGCCTTACCCCTTGGCGATAGCCCACTATTGGTAACACCAGGCTGTGCTCCATGCACGTTCCCGTGTAAAGGTGGATAGAGGGACTCGAACCCTCGGCCTCCAGAGCCACAATCTGGCGCGCTAGCCAACTGCGCCATACCCACCATATTCATGTCTTTCGTATAACGAGGACATAAAAAACGTGCTCGAAGGGATTCGAACCCCCGACCCACGGCTTAGAAGGCCGTTGCTCTATCCAGCTGAGCTACGAACACGTATGCAGAAAACTCTGCTGAGTGATATGTCACTCAAAGCGGGTGATGGGAATCGAACCCACGTATCCAGCTTGGAAGGCTGGTGTTCTACCATTGAACTACACCCGCATATTTAGTTGTTAAGTCGGGGTGACAGGATTCGAACCTGCGACCTCCTGGTCCCAAACCAGGCGCTCTAGCCAAGCTGAGCCACACCCCG
>CAKRPS010000070.1 GCA_934385475.1 uncultured Lachnospiraceae bacterium
TTGAAACCGCCGTGTACCGAACGGTACGCACGGTGGTGTGAGAGGACGGCGGTTAGTCACCGCCTCCTACTCGATTGACGACTGGAAATTTTGCTGCATTTCCGGTAAAAACAGGGCTTGCTTTTTCCGAAACAGTGGCTTAAAATGAGCGTGGTTAGATAATACTAACCATAAAGACAGAAATTGAAAGGAGTGTCATATATGTATCAGACAACCGTAAAAATTGATGGTATGATGTGTGGAATGTGTGAGTCGCACATCAATGACGTGATAAGACAGAACTTTGCTGTAAAGAAGGTGACAAGCTCCCACAAAAAGGGAGAGAGTGTTATTTTGTCCGAGGAAAAGATTGATGAAGGCAAATTAAAAGATGCGATTGCAAAGACCGGTTATCAGGTACTTTCGGTCAGCGAAGGAGAGGCTGAAAAGAAGACAGGAATCGGCAGCCTGTTCCATAGAAAGTAAGCAGATTATAAAAGTGGAGTGGTCGCCTGCAAACAATTCAGACGATCATTCCACAAATCATTTCAGCCATTTCGGCGGGATGTTCTTTCATCCCATTTTCCAACCATTTTAAGAAAACGTTATAGAGGGCACCAGAGTAGAAATATACCTTATAGCGGTGCACATCGTTAAAGGGCATATCGCCCATCTGTTCTTCGAACTGACGATCAAAAAGATCCAGATAGATATATGCCAGTCCGGCTTTATAGACACTCAGAATAAACTTCTTATAGGATTTAAAATACCGGAAGATCAACAGGATCGAGTCATAGCTGAACAGATCGTCTCCAAGCTGGAGAGCGCGCTCGCGGTACTCGGACATAATGTCATCCGTTATCTTGATCAGGACTTCTTCTTTGGAATCAAAATTCCGGTAATAGGAAGCTCTGGCGACACCGGCGGTTGTCACAATATCTGTGACGGAGATGTCGGAGAAAGCCTTTTGATTCATCAGCTTTGTCAGGGCTCTTGCGATTTTTAGTTTTACCATCTTATTGGCTTCGTAACGTTTATCGTCTTTGTTCATTTTCTTTCTGCTCCGTTTCGTTCTGGTTTGACAGGTAGCTACATTCCTATACAGCATTACGATACAAAATGAGATAAATTGTCTCACATGAAAGGATTGCATGTGTAGAAAGGTGTGATAAAATGCAAATTGTGCAGTTACAAGTGATACAAAGTATATCAGATATAAAATGACACAGGAAAAGGAATTCGTCAAGACTAGAAATGGAGATTAAGATGGTTATTGTGACAGACACTGGATCGGACATACTGGAATCAGAAGCAAAGCAGATGCAGGTGGAGCTTGTACCGATCTGTAGCAATTTTGAAGATATTACCTTTAGCCGGAATACAGAAGAAAACTTCAAGGCTTTTTATCAAAAGCTTCGGGAGACGGAGGTACTGCCATTTTCCAGTCAGCCTTCGCCATCCGCTTTTCTGGAAATCTATGAAAGGGCGAGGGAGCAGGGCCGGGAGGTTCTGGTGATCACGATCTCTTCTGAACTATCGGGAACCTATAATGGAGCGCTGCTTGCAAAGGAAATGTCCGGATATGAGAAGATCGAGGTGGTGGATTCCAGACAGGCGTCTCTTTCAGAACGGCTTCTTGTGGAATATGCGGTGAAGCTTCGAGATGAGGGAAAGGACAGGGAGCAGCTTCGCTCCTGTCTGGAGGAGGCAAAAGAGAGAATTTTTCTGACCGGTGTGCCGGAGAGCCTGACTTATCTCAAAAAGGGTGGCAGGATTTCACCGGTGATAGCAGCAGTAGGCGGCATTATGGGAATCAAGCCGGTGCTGCGGCTAAAGGATGGAGTGATTGAGTGTTGTGCGAAAGCAAGAGGCATGAAAATGGCGCGGTCGTCCATGCGAAGCTTTCTGGAGCAGAATGAGGTGGACCCCTGTATGCCGGTGCTGTTTGCACACAGTGACAATGAGCAGATGGGAAGAGAGTTCATGGAGGAGACCGCGGATAAGTGTGAGCTGTCCGGCTGCGTCCTGCATGATGTTGGGATGGCGATCGGAACGCATCTTGGGCCGGGAGCCATACTGATGTCTTTCCTTGCAAAGAATAAAATCTGATAATGTCAGTACTAAAAAACAAAAATAAAATTGAGAAGAAAAGAGAGGATGAAAACAATGTTGGAGAGAGTAAAAGAAATTATTGAGGAGCAGTTAAATCTGGAGAATGTGGACATTACAGAAGAGACAAGGTTTAAGGAAGACCTTGGCGCGGATTCGCTTGACTTGTTTGAACTTGTTATGGCATTTGAAGAGGAATATGAGGTGAACATCCCGTCTGAGGAACTTGAGAAGCTTTCCACAGTCGGAGATGTGATAAGATATATGCAGGAGCATGGCGTCCGGGAATAAAACCTTAGAGGTGATAGGAGTTGACAATGAAAACAAGGATCACGGAACTTTTACAGATTGAGGCCCCTGTGATACAGGGGGGTATGGCATGGGTGGCAGAGCATGGGCTGGCAGCCGCGGTTTCCAATGCAGGAGGACTCGGGATCATCGGGGCGGCTTCAGCACCGCCGGAGGTTGTGCGGGAGGAAATACGAAAGTGTAAGGAACTGACAGATAAACCTTTTGGTGTCAATGTTATGCTTCTGAATCCAAATGCGGATGAGGTGGCGAAGATTGTTGTGGAGGAAGGTGTCCGGGTTGTAACAACCGGAGCCGGGAATCCCGGAAAATATATGGAGCTTTGGAAAAGTGCAGGTGTCCGGGTAATGCCGGTTGTAGCCAGTGTGGCGATGGCAAAGCTGATGGAGAGAGCGGGGGCGGATGCTGTGGTTGCGGAAGGCATGGAGAGTGGCGGACATATCGGTTCGACCACGACGATGGCGTTGGTTCCTCAGGTGGCAGATGCCGTTGAGATTCCAGTAATAGCAGCCGGTGGCATTGCTGACGGAAGAGGTCTTGCAGCGGCTTTTATGCTTGGAGCAGAGGGGGTGCAGCTCGGTACCCGGTTTGTGGCTTCGACAGAGTCGATCGTACATCGGAATTATAAAGAGAAGATTCTGAAGGCGAAGGATATTGATTCCGTTATCACAGGGGCATCCACAGGACATCCGGTGCGCTCACTGCGCAATCAGATGACCAGAGAGTATCTGGAGCTGGAGAGAGAGCATGCGGATTTCATGGAACTGGAAAAGCTGACGTTGGGATCTCTGCGGAAGGCCGTGATAGATGGAGATACGGTACATGGAACATTGATGGCCGGGCAGATCGCGGGGCTGATTCACGAGGAGAAAACCTGTGCACAGATCATAGAGGAGCTTTTGAGCACGGCACAGAAAGCATGGTCAGGAATGGAGAGTATGAATGGGTAAGACAGCATTTCTTTTCCCGGGACAGGGAGCCCAGTATATCGGGATGGGTAAGGAATTTTATGATACATATGAGGAAGTACGCAGCATTTACGGGCTTGCAGGGGAGGTTAGCGGAATCTCAATGGAGGAGCTGATCTTTGAGGAAAATGACAGGCTTGGGATCACGGAATATACACAGATCGCTATGCTGACGATGGAGGTTGCCGTATTGCAGGCGGTAAAGGTGGCAGGAATTACGGCAGATTGCTGCGCTGGGCTGAGTCTTGGAGAATATGGGGCACTTGCCGCGGCAGATGTGATAGAGCTGCCGGAGCTTTTCCGGGTGATCCGCAAGCGGGGAATCTATATGCAGGAGGCGTATCCGACAGGTGGAGCCATGACGGCGGTGATCGGACTGGATGCAGGACAGATAGAAGAGATCTGCGCACAGACCGCGGGAATCGTCTCCATTGCCAATTACAACTGCCCGGGGCAGATCGTGCTCAGCGGGGAAGCACAGGCAGTAGCTGCCGCAGCAGACCGGATGAAGGAAGCGGGAGCCAGAAGATGTATTCCTTTACAGGTCAGCGGACCGTTTCACTCAGCTCTGCTACAGGATGCAGGCAAAAGACTCCGGCAGGAGCTTGATCAGGTGGCACTGCATACGCCGACAATTCCTTATTATTGTAATGTGACAGCAGATCCGGTCACAACGACAGAGCCAATCTGTGATCTGCTGGAAAAACAGATATACAGTCCGGTGCGTTTCTGGCAGAGTGTGGAGAATATGATACAGGATGGTGTGGATACTTTTATCGAAATTGGTCCTGGAAAGACATTGAGCAGCTTCGTGCGCAAGATCAACCGTGAAGTGAAGACCTGTCAGGTAGAAAAGCCACAGGATCTTGCGAAGCTGATGGAGGAAATGGCATGTTGACGGGAAAGATAGCAGTGGTGACAGGGGCATCCAGGGGTATCGGAAAGCAGATTGCCAGAACGCTTGCCGAAAATGGTGCCACGGTGATCGTGAACTATAATGGCTCCACGGAGGCGGCACAGCAGACGGTGGAAGAGATCAGGAAAGCCGGAGGAATTGCAGAAGCAATACGTTGCAATGTGGCCGATTATCGGGAGAGTGCAGCCTTTGCAAAGCTTGTTCTGGAACGCTATGGTAAAGTAGATATTCTGGTCAATAATGCCGGAATCACCAGAGATGGCCTGATCGCTGGCATGACGGAGGAGAACTTTGATGCAGTGCTTGATACGAACCTGAAAGGAGCTTTCCTGATGATTCGTCATTTATGTCGCAGTTTTATCAAACAGCGCGGAGGGAAGATCATCAATATCGCATCCGTGAGCGGAATCCTTGGCAATGCGGGGCAGGCAAACTATGCTGCCTCCAAGGCAGGTCTGATCGGTCTGACAAAGAGTGTTGCGAGAGAACTTGCACCGCGTGGCATCTGTGTCAATGCGGTGGCACCAGGTTTTATTGAGACGGACATGACAGGAAAACTTTCGGAGCAGGCCAGAGAGAAAGCTGCCGGACAGATTCCGCTCGGACATATGGGGAGTTCGGAAGACGTTGCCGGGGCAGTGCTGTTTCTCGCGGGCAGCCAGGCAGATTATATTACCGGGCAGGTGTTGTGTGTGGACGGCGGTATGGCAATGTAGACAGGAAAACCGGCATGCACACCACACACTTGACACAAACTCGATATGCGCAAAAAACATGCGCAGAAATGGAGATTAGCATGGAGCAGAGAAGAAGGGTTGTTATAACAGGTATGGGAGCGATTACGCCCATCGGAAATACCGTAGAAGAATTTTGGGAAGGGCTGAAAGCGGAAAAGACCGGATTTGGGTCGATTACCTATTTCGATACCACAGAGTACCGTTGTAAGCTGGCGGCTGAGGTGAAGGATTTTGATCCAAGTGTTTATATGGACCGTAAAGCGGCGCGCAGAATGGAACCGTTTTGTCAGTTCGCGGTTGCGGCAACCGGGGAAGCGATACGGGATGCAGGAATCTGTATGGAACAGGAGGACCCGTTCCGGATTGGATGCAGTATCGGAAGCGGGATTGGAAGTCTGCAGGTAGTAGAGCGGGAATGTGACAGACTGAAGGAGAAGGGGCCCGGAAGAGTCAGCCCGATGACGATACCGTTGATGATCTCGAATATGGCGGCCGGAAATGTCAGCATTGCTTACGGACTGAAGGGAAAAAGCATCAATGTGGTGACTGCCTGTGCGACGGGAACGCATTCGATCGGGGAAGCTTATCGTACGATCCAGTATGGAGATGCGGATGTGATGATAGCCGGTGGAACGGAGAGCTCCATAACACCGATTGGGATAGCCGGTTTTTCCTCCCTGACAGCGCTTTCCTTTAGCGAGGACCCTAAGCGGTGTTCGATTCCTTTTGACAGGGACAGAAACGGCTTTGTCATGGGAGAAGGAGCGGGAATTGTGGTATTAGAGGAACTGGAGCATGCCAGAAAAAGAGGAGCGAAGATCTACGCGGAGCTTGCAGGCTATGGCTGTTCTTCGGATGCTTTTCATATCACATCCCCGGCAGAGAATGGCGAAGGAGCGGCAAAGGCGATGGAAAATGCCTTAAACGATGCCGGTGTTGAGAAAAGTGAGATTACGTATATCAACGCACACGGAACCAGTACCCATCACAATGATTTATTTGAGACGCGAGCGATCAAGCTTCTGTTTGGAGAACATGCAAAGAATCTGAAAATTAATTCTACCAAGTCGATGGTAGGGCATCTGTTGGGCGCGGCCGGTGCAGTGGAATTGATCACCTGTGTCAAGGAGATGGAAGAGGGCTTTTTGCACCGCACGGTAGGACTTGAGGAATCGGAGGAGGAGCTTGATCTCAATTACTGTCGCCAGAACTACCGTGAAGAAGTGCCGTATGCACTGACCAATTCGCTTGGCTTTGGCGGGCATAATGCAAGCCTTTTACTGAAACAGTACCGAAAATAGTGAAGAAAGAGAAAAGAGGATAGTCATGTCTGTATTATCAACACAGGAAATTATGGAAATTTTGCCACACAGGCATCCGTTTCTTCTCGTAGATACAATAGAGGAGCTGGAGCCCGGAATCCGTGCGGTAGGCAGGAAGAATGTCACCTTTGCGGAGCCGTATTTTGCAGGCCATTTTCCGGGCAATCCGGTGATGCCGGGTGTGCTTATCATGGAAGCGCTTGCACAGACCGGGGCGGTGGCAATACTATCTTTGCCGGAGAATCGAGGTAAAATCGCATACTTTGCAGGGATTGACAAAGCCAGATTCAAGCAGATGGTGCGGCCGGGAGATGTGTTGATGCTGGAAATGAAGATCATAAAGTGTAAGGGGCCGATCGGAGTGGGAG
>CAKRPS010000071.1 GCA_934385475.1 uncultured Lachnospiraceae bacterium
TGCGCACGTTTTTTGCGCATGACGAGTTTGTGTCAAGTGCGCGCAGACACAAATCTCGCGATTGAAAAATTTTATTTCTTCCTGCGCTGCCGGTACGCCTCATACAAAAGCACAGAAGCCGCCACAGCCGCGTTCAAAGACTCCACTTTTCCTTCCATCGGTATCTTCAGATAGGAGTCCGCAAGCTTAGCCGTCTCCTCCTTCAACCCATTTCCTTCATTTCCGATCAGGAATGCACAGCCGCCTTCATAAACATACTCATCATAATATTTCTCACCCTCCAGATGCGCCGCGTACACCGCGATCTGCTTCTGTCTGAGACTCCTGATCACCTCTCCCAGATCGTCCGTATAAATAAACGGCACCCGGTACACAGACCCCATTGTCGACCGTATGGTCTTGGGATTGTAGATGTCAACCGTATCCTTTGACAGGATAATGCCGCTTACTCCCGCCGCCTCTCCGGCACGGAACATCGTTCCGAGGTTTCCGGGGTCCTGAATGTCCTCCACCAGAAGCAGCAGCGGCCGCTCTTTCAGAAATTCCTTCCAGTCATACTGAAGCTGCTCTATCACCGTCAGGATTCCCTGCGGTGTCTTTGTGTCCGACATTTTGTCAAAAACAGCATCGGCCACCACCTCATAGCCTGTCTGCCGCAGCTTGTCTCCACATCGTTTCAGGAGATCTTTCTCTGCCCTCTGTGACACGAACACCTTACGGATCTTCTGCACCGGAGCCTCCCGGAACATCTTCACTCCCTCTGCGACGAACAGTCCTTCCTGTCTGCGTATCTTCGCCTTCTGTATAAGACTGATCACCTCTTTGACCGTCTTGTTGGCATAACTTGTTATCATCCTCTTTCTCCTTCTGCCACCTAACACAAATCCCCGCAAACTCACCATCTGCGGGGATTGACTGGTTTCTGTTCTGTTTTATAAGGACAAAATTCTGGCTACCTCGTAAGCATACTCCGGAATGCCTTTCTGCATTCCAAGTGCTTCCTCTATATCGAAGTCCAAAAACTCGCCATGCTGATAGCCAACTACACGGTTGGTCTTGCCTGCACAGAGGATATCTGCCGCATAAGCTCCCATGATGGAGGCATAATAACGATCCTTACAGGTTGGTGAACCACCTCTCTGCATGTATCCCAGAATGGTCGCTCTTGTCTCAATACCGGTTGCCGCCTCAATTCTTCTTGCCATAGAGGTCGAATGGCCGATTCCCTCCGCATTGATGATAATGTGGTGGGTCTTGCCACGTTTCCGGTTGTTGATAATATTGTTGATGATCTGCTGTTCGTTGTAATCGTATTTCTCAGGAAGCAGAATATCCTCCGCTCCGTTCGAGATTCCGCACCACAGTGCAATGTAGCCGGCATTTCTTCCCATAACCTCGATAATACTGCATCTCTCATGGGAGGATGAGGTATCCCTTACCTTGTCGATCGCCTGCATGGCCGTGTTGATCGCCGTGTCAAAACCGATTGTGTACTCTGTACAGGCGATATCCAGATCGATTGTTCCCGGAAGACCGATCGTATTGATTCCGTGCTTCGCGAGCGCCTGCGCACCTCTATAAGAACCGTCACCGCCGATGACTACCAGTCCGTCAATCCCATGTTTCCGGCAGATCTCAGCACCTTTCTGCTGTCCCTCTTCCGTACGGAACTCACTGCATCTTGCCGTTCCCAGAATGGTTCCGCCTCTCTGGATCGTATCCGATACGCTCCATTTCTCCATATCTATGATTTCTTCGTTCAAAAGTCCCTGATATCCCTTCTTGATACCCTTGACCTTCACGCCGTTTGCTATCCCTTTTCTGACAACCGCACGGATAGCCGCATTCATTCCCGGTGCATCTCCACCGCTGGTGAGAACACCGATCGTCTTAATCTCCTTCGCCATATCTGTACCATGCCTTTCCGCTTTTTCTCTATATAGAATGTTTCCCTTGAAATCTATCTGTATTCTACTCTATACATAGGCTGTTTTCAATCTTTTTCTGAAAATGTCCTGCTCTTTTAGACAACCTTTACATTCTCTTTGCCAAACTTTTCTTCCAACGGACCCAGCAGTTCCTGCCCGGCATCCACATTCCAGTTCGCAGGCAGTTCCTTTATGGCCTTTGGATTCTCCACATAGATAACCACCTTGTCCTTTCCGTCAGAATTCTTCAGAATTTCATACAGCCCATTCTGCTGCTTTTCAAACTCTTCCTTTGTCGGGAACTTGATCCACAGCTTCTTGGGAATATCATTAAAAGCCGTGATGGATTCACAGATCAGCTTGCCGTCCTTTTCCTCCTCGACCGATACTCTTCCTTTGATAAATACCTTGTTGTCCTCCACAAGCAGATTGCCGTATTTCTCATAGGTTTTCGGGAAGACAATGACCTCCACGGAGCCTACCAGATCCTCCAGCTGCAAAAAGGCCATCACCTTCTCATTCTTGGTGTACTTGATCTTTCTCTCCGCAATGATCCCTCCGATAACGGCCGTGGCATTATCCTGTACAACCGTCGCGTTGCTCTCTTCATCCAGCACAAAATCTGCTGTCTTGTTCGTGATATGCTTCTGCCACATCGTCAGATACTCTTCCAACGGATGTCCGCTGATGTACACGCCCAGAACCTCTTTTTCAAAGGCCAGCTTCATCTCTTTGGAATATTCGCCCACCTCAGGAAGCTTCATCTCGAAATCTTCCTTCTGGCTTTCATCCGCTATGTCAAACAGGGAAAGCTGTCCGGCCATATTGTTCTTCTTATCCTGCTGCACGGAGTCCATTACCTGCACATACACGCTCAAAAACTGTTTCCGTGTGCCGCCGAGGCTGTCCATCGCTCCCGCTTTGATAAAATTCTCAACTGCCCTCTTGTTGATCTCTCCGTCTGACATTCGTGTCACAAAATCCTTGAGGTTGCGATAAGCTCCCCGTTCTTTCCTCTCCTGCACCAGAGAATCGATCACAGGCCGTCCCACACTCTTGATCGCGGTCAGCGCATACCGTATCTTTCCCCCTGACACGGAGAATCCGCTTTCTCCCTCGTTGATGTCAGGCGGCAGGATCTCGATCCCCATGCTGCGGCAGGTCACGATATACTCCGATACCTTCGCAGGATTATCGATAACGGAGGTCATCAGCGCCGCCATAAACTCTACCGGATGATAATACTTCAGATAGGCTGTCTGGTAAGCCACCACCGCATAGCAGGCCGCATGGGATTTGTTGAAGGCGTACTTGGCAAAGTCCATCATCGTATCATAGATGTGGTTTGCCACGTCAGCGCTGATTCCCTTTGCCACGCATCCGGGAACCTTCTCTTCCTCGTTTCCGTAGATGAAGTTCTTGCGTTCCTGCTCCATCACGTACTGCTTCTTCTTACTCATGGCACGGCGCACCAGATCGCTTCGTCCCATCGTATAACCGCCCAGATCCCGCACGATCTGCATAACCTGTTCCTGATAGACAATACAGCCGTAAGTCGGTTTCAGGATCGGTTCCAGCTGCGGACAGTCATAGGTAACGCTCTCCGGCTGATTTTTGCCCTTGATATATTTCGGTATGAAATCCATCGGTCCCGGACGGTACAGGGAGATACCCGCGATAATGTCCTCCAGACTCTGGGGCTTGAGTTCCTTCATGAAGGAGCGCATCCCTCCGCTCTCCAACTGGAACACTCCATCCGTTTTTCCGGTTCCGATCGAGGCAAGCACCGCCGGATCGTTGTAGTCGATCTGATCCACATCAATAAAAATACCGGTGCTTTTTTCCACCATACGCACCGCATTCTGAATTACCGTCAGAGTTCTCAGCCCCAGAAAATCCATTTTCAGAAGGCCCAGCTCTTCAATTGTTGTCATCGTAAACTGTGTAGTGATCGCTCCGTCGGCTCCTCTGGAAAGCGGCACGAAATCATCTGCCGCCTCCGGACAGATCACCACGCCCGCCGCGTGCATGGAGGTGTGGCGCGGAAGTCCTTCCAGCCTCTTACACATGTCGATCAGCGTATGTACCTGTTCATCCTCCTGATAAAGCTTCTTGAACTCAGGATTTAGCTCAAGAGCCCTCTCCAGCGTGATGTTTAATTCGTTTGGCACCATCTTGGCGATAGAATCCACATAGGAATACGGCAGATCCATGACACGCCCGACATCCCGGATCACACCCTTGGCCGCCATCGTACCGAACGTGACGATCTGTACCACCTTATCCTTGCCGTACTTCCGGCTTACATGGTCGATGACCTCCTGCCTTCTCTCGTAGCAAAAGTCCACGTCAATATCCGGCATAGACACACGCTCCGGGTTCAGGAAACGCTCGAACAGAAGATTGTATTTGATCGGGTCGATATTGGTGATCTTCAGGCAATAAGAAACGATACTTCCTGCTGCCGATCCTCTTCCGGGGCCCACCGCAATATCGTTTTCCCGGCAATAATTGATGTAATCCCACACGATCAGGAAATAATCGACAAACCCCATGGTCTTTATGATATCCAGCTCATATTCCAGACGTTTACGCAGCGTTCCGTCATCCTCCGGATAACGTTCCTGCATTCCCTTGCCACAGAGCATATTCAGGTATTCCCAGGAGCTCATGCCGTCCGGCACCTCGTAATGGGGAACCTTGTATTTTCCAAACTCGATCTCTACATGGCAGCGGTCCGCGATCCTCTGGGTGTTCTCCACCGCCTCCCAGGCATACGGAAACAGCCCTTTCATTTCCTCTTCGCTCTTAACGTAATACTGTCCGCCCTCGTAGCGCATCCGGTTCTCGTCCGAAAGTCTTTTTCCTGTTTGCAGGCACAACAAAATGTCGTGTGGTTGTGCGTCCTCCGCGTAGGTATAATGCACATCATTGGTGGCAACCAGCGGGATATCCAGCTCCTTACTCATGGATAGCAATGCGGCATTGACCGTCTTCTGCGCCGGAATCCCATGATCCTGCAGCTCCAGAAAATAGTTGCCCTTTCCAAAGCAGTCCTCAAATTTCCTGGCTGTCTTCTTTGCCTCCTCGATCAGACCCTTCTGGATCAGCCTCGGTACCTCTCCCGCAAGGCAGGCCGAGAGTGCGATCAGACCCTCGTGATGTTCCTGCAGAAGTTCAAAATCCACCCTCGGTTTGTAATAATAGCCCTCGGTAAAGCCCTTGCTCACGATCTTCACCAGATTGGCATAACCGGTATTGTTCTCTGCCAGCAAAACCAGATGATAGTACCGGTCCTCGCCGCCTGTCAGTTCCCTGTCAAACCGGGAATTGGGGGCCACATACACCTCGCAGCCCAGAATGGGATTGATCCCGGCCTCTTTGGCAGCTTTATAGAAATCGATAACGCCGTACATCACACCGTGGTCCGTGATCGCCGCGCTGTCCATGCCCAGTTCCTTCACACGCTTTACATATTCTTTTATCTTGTTTGATCCGTCCAGCAGACTGTATTCCGTATGGACATGGAGATGCGTAAATGACATGCCGTTACTTCCTTTTTACAAAAAGTTAATACCTATGATCAAATTTTAACATGAAACCCCGCCGTCTACAATCCGATTTCCGTGCTATCAGGGGTTGACGTAAAAGGAGCATATCCCCACAAGGGAATATGCTCCTGAATTTCTTTTCTATCCCAACCGGATATGCCGGTCTCTGCTTTTTATAAGTAGGTCTTCAATCCTTCTACCTTGTCCAGTTTCTCCCACGGAAGATCCAGATCATTACGTCCGAAATGTCCGTATGCTGCTGTCTGCTTGTAAATCGGTCTGCGAAGATCCAGCATCTTGATAATGCCTGCCGGACGCAGATCAAAGTTCTCGCGGATGATCTCATTGAGCTTCTCGTCGGATACTTTTCCGGTTCCAAAGGTATCGATCATAATGGAAGTAGGCTGTGCCACACCGATCGCATAGGAAAGCTGGATCTCGCACTTGTCTGCAAGTCCTGCTGCCACGATGTTCTTTGCCACATATCTTGCCGCATACGCTGCAGAACGGTCAACCTTGGTGCAGTCCTTACCGGAGAACGCACCGCCGCCGTGACGTGCATAGCCGCCGTAGGTATCTACAATAATCTTACGTCCTGTAAGACCTGCATCTCCGTGCGGTCCGCCGATAACAAAACGTCCTGTCGGATTGATAAAGAATTTTGTTTCTGCATCCACCAGCTCCTTAGGAAGCACCGGGTCAAATACATATTTTTTGATGTCGGCATGGATCTGTTCCTGTGTAACATCCGGGTCATGCTGCGTAGAAAGTACGACCGCTTCCAGACGCTTCGGCTTGCCGTTTTCATCATATTCTACGGAAACCTGTGTCTTTCCGTCCGGTCTTAAATAGGTAAGCGTTCCATCCTTTCTTACCTTTGTAAGCTGCAGAGCCAGTTTGTGTGCAAGGGAAATCGGATATGGCATATACTCCGGCGTTTCATTGGTCGCATAACCAAACATCATACCCTGGTCGCCTGCTCCGGTTGCTTCGATTTCTGCATCAGACATCTTATTTTCCTTTG
>CAKRPS010000072.1 GCA_934385475.1 uncultured Lachnospiraceae bacterium
TTGTGATGAATTTCCATTGTATCTTATTTTGACATTCAGGTCAATCCCTGTTGGAATCGAACTCTGACTTATCACTTCTCAACTTCCATAAGTCTCAACCATGATTAAACCTTAGGAGGCGAGTGCTCTATCCCCTGAGCCACGAAGACATATATGGCTGCTGCCTCAGCAGCCACTTGTTTATTATATACGATTTTTTCTGTTTTGTCACGTCTTTATGCCGGATAATTGATATACCCCTGCATCCAGATAACGCCCTTGAATCTTCTTCCGATCTGCGGTTCTCCGTAGAGATCTTTTCTGTTGATGCAGACATCAAACTGCAGATCATTGCAGCTGAGTTTCATCACGCAGACTTCTTCTTTGGTCAGCTTATTCTTGCGGACGGAAAACCCGATGATCTCTCCCAGAACGGAGTACTGGTCGCACTCTACGCCGTAGGGCATAAAGTAGGTATCCACGATACTGAACACATCCTCCGACATGATCTTTTTGGAGATGGAGGTGTAGGTGTCCATATCCTCCAGTGTCAGGCTTTCCATAGCATCTTCGTCTCCATTTCTGGCGGCGGAGATGAGTTTATTCCTTTTCTGGGAAACGCGTTCTACCCGTTTCTTGTCTTTCTCATTCTTGATAATCGGAAGAATGATCGTGCCGCTGATGGACAATCCGGACAGCGTGAGTGATGTCCCGCGGATTGGCAGGATGTTCATGTGCTGTGCCTTTACATAGGGCACAATATTCTGCAGATAAAAGATCAGGCTCACTCCTACGCGGATATCGTCGCACACTCCGGCATAGGATTCCTTCTCGGCATGTCTTTCTACCGAGACATCTTCCTGGGAGCTGATCCCGGTTCCGCGAAGGTAGGGATAGTAGTAGTCGTAAGTAAATTTATCCTCCGGATCAAATTCGCCGCACACTGCAATTCCCATATTCAGGGCAAAATCCTGACAAAATTCTGCAAGTATGGTTTCCTCACCGTTCGATGTATAGGAACGGTGTGTGGCATTCATGATAACATCCGTGATCAGTTTCTGCTGTTCTTTTCTCTCTCCTAAGTCACTAAAGCCGATTGCCCGCATAAATTTGTGCAATGATTTCACCCCCTTCAGGGAAATTTATTTTCTTATGTTATCGAATCTCTGTCATGCCACCCATGTACGGACGGAGCACTTCGGGAATGCGGATAGAACCGTCTGCCTGAAGATTATTCTCCAAAAATGCGATCAGCATTCTCGGCGGTGCAACTACGGTATTATTCAGAGTATGTGCAAAGTACTTTCCGTTCTTGCCGTCTACACGGATACGAAGTCTTCTTGCCTGTGCATCTCCAAGGTTGGAGCAGCTTCCGACCTCGAAATATTTCTTCTGTCTGGGAGACCATGCTTCTACATCGTAGGATTTTACTTTCAGGTCAGCAAGGTCACCGGAACAACATTCTATTGTACGAACCGGGATGTCCATGGAGCGGAAAAGATCCACGGTATTCTGCCACAGTTTATCAAACCACATAGCGGAATCTTCGGGCTTACATACAACGATCATTTCCTGTTTCTCAAACTGGTGGATACGGTATACACCTCTCTCCTCGATACCGTGTGCACCTTTTTCCTTACGGAAGCAGGGTGAATAGCTGGTCAGTGTCTGAGGAAGTTTCTCTTCCGGGATGATCGTGTCGATGAACTTACCGATCATGGAGTGTTCGGAGGTTCCGATCAGGTACAGATCTTCTCCTTCGATCTTATACATCATGGCATCCATCTCTGCAAAGCTCATAACGCCGTCTACTACTGCGCTTCTGATCATGAAAGGCGGAATGCAGTAGGTAAAGCCTCTGTTGATCATGAAATCTCTTGCGTAGGCAAGTACTGCGGAGTGCAGTCTTGCAATATCGCCCATCAGGTAATAGAATCCGTTACCTGCTACGCGGCCTGCTGCATCCATATCGATTCCGTTGAATCTTTCCATGATCTCTGTGTGGTACGGAATCTCGAAATCGGGAACTACCGGCTCGCCGTACTTTGTGATCTCTACATTTTCGGAATCATCTTTTCCAATCGGAACAGAGGGATCGATGATGTTCGGAATGGTCATCATATCTTTTTTGATCTTATCGCGGAGCGTGTTCTCTTTCTCTTCCAGCTCTGTAAGTCTCTTGGCATCTCTGGCAACCTCAGCCTTCTTTGCCTCTGCCTCTTCTTTCTTGCCCTGTCCCATAAGAGCACCGATCTCTTTGGAAATCTTATTTCTGTTGGCGCGGATTTCATCGGCTTCCTGCTGTGCCGCCCTTACCTCAGCGTCCAGCGCAATTACCTCATCCACCAGGCCAAGCTTGTTGTCCTGAAATTTCTTTTTGATATTTTCCTTGACTACGTCAGGATTCTCTCTCAAAAACTTAATGTCTATCATTGAAGTGCCTCCTTAATTATATATAAAATTATTATATCTATTCAAAGCTCTATTCACAAAACCGCCTTTTCAGGGCTTGATCTTACTCTGATCTACTCTAAAACCTTCTCTATATAAATATTGTTGACTTTGACCAGATCCTTTATCACATCCGTCTCGTTTCCTTTGGAATCCTGTATGATCCGGATAACAGGGCGGTTCGGAAAATCTTTGTTCTGGTAAAGGACAATACCCATTTCTCCTTCATTTGTGATGACCATGGAATCCGCAGGAAATACCGCAGTAAAGGTCAGAAAAACATCCACGATATCGCTGTCGAACTGTATTCCTTTATAGGTTTTCAGATATTCGACCGCTTCGTATACCTTGCTTCTCTTGCATCCGATCCCGCAGATCATCTCATCAAAAGCATCACACACCTGTACGATCCTGCACTCTAACGGAATCTCGGTTGCCTTCAGCGGATAGCCTGTCCCGTCCAGGCGCTCATGATGATATAATATCATATTTTTACTGACATTGGAAATCCAATCTTCGTTGCGCAAAGCGGAGTATCCGTACACCGGATGCTTCTTGTATTCTGCCAGTTCTACCTTGGACAGCTCTTTCAGATCCTGGTTTTCATAGTTGATCGTCAGATAGCGGAGACCGATATCATGCAGCAGACAGCTTACGCCAATGTCATGTGCCATCTCATGTGAAAGTCCCATCTTGAGCGCGACGAGTGTTGCCAGACTGCACACGCTGATCGAGTGTTCATACACATCCGAGCTTCTTTCTTTGATATCATAAATCTTTTCGATCACATTGTCATCTTCAAGAATGTTATCAATAATTCCGTCTGCCGTCCTGCTCAGCTCGGCCAGTTCCTCATTATGGCTGTAGGTGTGTTTTCCCAGAATATCCTTGACCTTATCTTTAAAGCCTTCCCGGACCTCTTCGCGCAGAATGACAACTTTTCTTGCGCTCGGCTTTTCATCCTCGACATAAACCTCTTTCACACCATGATCCGTGAGCTTGTCCACATATTCCCTTTTTAATTTTGTACCGGCAGAAAGCAGGATATTGTAATCGGATGTCAGAATATCCTTTGCCAGTATTTCTTCCCCATTCAGATTTTCAATTTTGCATAGTCTCATATCTTTTACCTGTTACCTAACCCTCTTCTATCCCTATTGCTATATCCAGTGCCTTCTTCTCTTCTTCTCCGAGTGAAATATCACATGCGCCTTTCTTGATCACCTTCGTATAAGAATAGCAGCCTTCCGTACTGTGTACAGAATTCAATACGAATCCGTTATCATTTTCATCGAGCAGCGCCAGAGAAAAGCTGAGTTGTCCGCCCATCTGGTTAAAGGCGTCATACTTCACAATTCCCATCTTCTGATAAGCCCCCTCTAACTTATCATACAGACGTTTGATGTCTCTCTCATTTTTATCGGTTGACATCTTGATAAATTTATTATCCTCATACAAACCGATAATATCTTTCTCAAGACTCTTGGCATTCTTGCCCGACATAAATCTGGCGTACTTCTTTTTCAGTTTGGAAAGCTTCACCGTCTGCACGATCAGCCAGATCAGCAGAATCAAAAGAAATGCAAGCATTCCAATCAGGACATAGGTGAGATCCAGACCGCCCAGCCCTATTTCTTCCATCAGTTTAAAGTTCATGTATTTTACCCTTCTTTTTTATCTGTCTATCTCGTAATCATCTCAATGATCCGCTCCAGATCATCATGATTGTAAAATTCAATCTCAACTTTTCCGGCCCCATTCCCTTTCGAGGAAATAGAAACCTTCGTGCCAAGTGCCTGTTTCAGCTTCTCTTCCGTATCCTGATAAATGATCTCCAGACTCTTATCCTGCAAGTTCTCTTTCTTCGGCTTCTCCGGCTTGCCGAGATTCTTGACAAGCTTCTCGACATCCCGTACACTCAGCTTCTCGTCAAAAACCTTCTGGGCGATCATGTACTGTTCTTCCGGATCTTCGATGGAGATCAGGGCCCTGGCATGTCCGGTAGAGATCATGTCGTCAATGATCATCTGCTGCACTTCGTCACAGAGCTTGAGCAGACGCATCGAATTGGTAACTGCCGTCCTGCTCTTGGATACTCTCTCTGCCACCTCATCCTGTTTCAGATTAAATTCTGTCAAAAGCTTTTTGTATGCCTGCGCTTCTTCGATTGGATTCAAATCCTCTCTCTGAATGTTTTCGATCAGGGAAATCTCGACGATCTCCTGTTCGGTAAAGTTCTTGATGATAACCGGCACTTCTTTCAGTCCGGCAAGCTTAGCCGCTCTCCATCTACGCTCGCCCGCTACGATCTCATAGTAGGTCTTTCTGTCCTGTACCAGAATCGGGCTGATCACGCCGTACTGCTTAATGGAATCAGCCAGCTCCTGTAAAGCGTCCTCATCAAACTTCTTTCTGGGCTGTTCACGGTTCGGCTCTACCATCGTGATCTTCACGATCGTCTCCATGCCTTTTTCTTCTTTGTTGCCCGATGTCTTACTGCCGGAGCTTACCTTCTGGGCTGAGACAGGAATCAAAGAATCCAGTCCTTTACCCAATCCTCTTGGTGCTTTTGCTGCCATATCCTTCTTCTCCTTCTCTTCTATCGATTGATCACTTCTTCTGCCAGTGCCATATACGCCTCTGCTCCCACAGACTTTGGATCATACATGTTGATCGGCATACCGTAACTGGGTGCCTCTGCCAGCCTGATATTTCTCGGGATAACAGTATTATACACGTTCTCCTGAATGTGTTCCTTTACATTTTCTACCACCTGCATGGAAAGGTTTGTCCTTGCATCGTACATCGTGAAAAGAATACCTTCCATATCCAGTTCCGGGTTCAGTCTCTCTTTCACAAGATTGACGGTATGTATCAACTGGCTCAATCCTTCGAGTGCAAAGAACTCACACTGAATGGGTACCAGAACGGAATCTGCCGTTGTCAGGGAATTGATCGTCAACAGGTTCAGAGACGGAGGACAGTCGATAATGATGTAATCGTATTTGTCCTTCACCCAGTCTACCGATTTCTTCAAGATAAATTCCTTGTCGGCAACACCGATCAATTCGATCTCTGCCGCTGAAAGATTTACGTTGGCGGGAATGATCGAAACTCCCGGAACGACATCACTGATAATACATTCCCCAATCGTACATTCGTCGAGGATCAGCGCATAAATCGTATTCTCGATATCGTTCTTGTCCACACCAAATCCACTTGTGGCATTTCCCTGTGGGTCTGTGTCAATGACCAGCACTTTCTTTCCCTTTGCAGCAAGTGACGCTGCAAGATTCACTGATGTGGTCGTTTTGCCGACTCCACCTTTCTGGTTTGCAACTGCTATTGTTCTTCCCATTCTTTTTATCCTTTCACATCTATCGTTGTAATTCCACACCGCTCGTTCAGCCCAAGCATGCCGTAGAACTGATCTGCGTCCTGCAACAGTTCCGTGTAGTCTGCCCCTGCCGGAAAAGTGGTGCGATAATTTTCACCTTTATACTTATATGTTATCACAAGTGTGATGTCCTTGCGCTCCTGTAATTTTGTAAAAAGCTTATCACAAATGGTATGTACACTACCTAGATCGTAAGTAACCGTCTCCCCCTCGGCTGCCCCTGTAACCTTCGTGTAAAGTTCCTGTACCTGATAGTGGGAGGCAGGAATTGTCAAAGTGGACTGTACGTTTCCACAAAGCTTGCAGAGATACTGCTCCAGTCCGTCCTGATCTGCACCTACTTCACGCACAGCTTCCCACTCGTACTGACAAACGTGCGCAGGAATACGGTTCACAGGTTCTTCTTCAATGAATTCAACTTCACCATTGCTGTTCTTCTCCTGGTTGGGAGAAGTGGTTGTGGATGAGGAACTGGATGAAGCAGTTGGGTCGTAGGTTTGGATATCAAAAGTATATTTATCATTTGAATTTATTCCATTCTTCCATAATTTTTCATTTGCGCCCTCTGGAATTTCGATTGTAATATTATTTGTATTACTACCTAACCAATCGTCACTAACAAATTCTGGTGGCTCTACTCCTTTAAAACATACCTTCTTTATATTATTACTGCC
>CAKRPS010000073.1 GCA_934385475.1 uncultured Lachnospiraceae bacterium
TGATCGTTTCGGACATTGCAGGGACAACCAGAGATGCTATCGATACGGAGATCAAGCATAACGGACGGGAATATATCTTTATTGATACGGCAGGTCTGCGCCGCAAGAACAAGATCAAAGAAGAACTGGAACGGTATATGATCATCCGTACGGTGGCAGCTGTGGAGCGGGCTGATATTGTAGTTCTGGTGATCGATGCGGTTGAGGGCGTGACCGAACAGGATGCGAAGATCGCGGGAATTGCCCATGAAAGAGGAAAGGCAGTGATCATCGCTGTCAACAAATGGGATGCCATTGAGAAAAATGACAAGACAGTCAAGGAATACACGGCAAAGGTACGGCAGATCCTGTCCTTTATGAGTTATGCCGAGATTCTCTTTATTTCAGCGGCTACCGGACAGCGGCTGCCGAAACTGTTTGATATGATCGATGCGGTCTATGAGAACCATTCCATGCGTGTGGCAACCGGTGTTCTCAATGAGATCATGGCAGAGGCCGTAGCAATGCAGCAACCGCCTTCAGACAAGGGAAAGAGACTGCGTCTGTTCTATATTACACAGGTTGCTGTCAAGCCGCCGACCTTCGTGATTTTTGTGAATGACAAGGAGCTTATGCATTTTTCCTATACGAGATATCTGGAGAATCAGATTCGGGACACCTTTGGCTTTTCAGGTACACCGCTTAAATTTATTATAAGAGAACGAAAGGAAAATAAATAAAGTGGAACGGATTATATGTCTAATCATCGGATATGCGTTTGGGCTGTTTCAGACAGCTTATATTTATGGAAAGCTTCATGGTATTGATATCAGAAACTACGGAAGCGGAAATGCCGGGACCACGAATACGCTGCGGGTGCTCGGCACGAAGGCCGGTCTGATCGTGCTTGTAGGCGATATTGCAAAGTGCATTCTGGCCGTTCTGGTTGCAGGCTGGATTTTTGGAGGAATCTATCCGGATGAACTGTATCTGCTGAAAATGTATACAGCGGCAGGAGCTATTCTGGGGCATGACTTTCCTTTTTACCTCCATTTTAAAGGAGGAAAAGGAATTGCGGCGACAGGAGGTCTGATCCTGTCTTTCCACCCCTATCTGATACCGGTGGGAGTGATCCTGTTTTTTGGTGCATTCTTTATCACCCATTATGTTTCCCTTGGATCACTTCTTGTATATGCAGGCTTTATGATCGAGCTTATCATACTCGGACAAAAGGGATTGTTTGGCATGACGCAGCCGCTGTTGACGGAAATGTATATCGTAGCGGGACTTCTGACCGTTATGGCATACTATAAGCATCGGGAAAATATCAGCAGGCTGTTGCACGGAACAGAGCGTAAAACATACCTGCTGAAAAAGAATAAAGAAAAGGCAGCACAGGAAAAGAAAGAAGCTCAGGAGGAGAACAATGGCTGATATCAGTGTGATCGGTGCCGGAAGCTGGGGAACGGCGTTGGCGCTTTTACTTTATAAGAATGGACATAAGGTTACGGTGTGGTCGATCATGCAGGATGAGATCGATATGCTGAAAAGAGAGCATGAACATAAGGATAAGCTTCCGGGGGTAAAACTTCCGGAGGATATGGAATTTACAACAGATCTGGAACAGGCTGTTAAGGGAAAGGATGTATTGGTGCTTGCTGTGCCGTCTCCTTATACGAGAAGTACCTCTCACAGCATGGCTCCTTATGTAGAGAAGGGACAGATTATTGTCAATGTGGCAAAGGGAATAGAAGAGCACACGCTCCTCACCCTGTCGCTGATTATTGAAGAGGAAATTCCACAGGCTGAGGTTGCGGTTCTTTCCGGACCGTCCCATGCAGAGGAGGTCGGAAGGGGTATCCCGACAACCATTGTGGTTGGAGCCAGAAAAAAGGCGACAGCAGAATACTTACAGAATATTTTCATGAGCGAGGTATTCCGGGTCTACATCAGTCCGGATGTACTTGGAATTGAGCTTGGAGCAGCTCTGAAAAATGTTGTGGCTCTTGCAGCCGGAATTGCGGATGGATTAGGGTATGGAGACAATACCAAGGCAGCTCTGATCACAAGAGGAATCGCAGAGATTGCAAGGCTCGGCACGGCTATGGGCGGAAAAGCAGAGACCTTCAGCGGTCTGACGGGAATCGGAGATCTGATCGTAACCTGTGCATCTATGCATTCCCGGAACCGCCGGGCCGGAATTCTGATTGGTCAGGGGTATACGATGGAGGAAGCCATGAAAGAAGTCAAAATGGTGGTGGAAGGCGTATACTCTGCCAAGGCAGCGATGGAACTTGCAGCAAAATATCAGGTACAGCTTCCAATCATTGAACAGGTTAATAAGGTCCTCTTTGAGGGCAAACCGGCCGATGAGGCAGTGAAGAATCTGATGCTGAGGGATAAGAAGATTGAGAACCCGTTGATTCCTTTTGAATGATGAACGGATAGAAGAACGTAACGGACACAGGATGACTTGAACAGGTTTTGACGACAAAAATCGACAGTGACAGAAAGAGGGGGAATGTGTGATGTACCGTGTTATGATTGTAGATGATAATATGGCAAATCTGATTATGGCCAGAAAGACTCTTGAGGAAGAGTATGAAGTAATTCCGGTATCTTCCGGAATATCCGCACTGGAGTGTCTGAATGATATGCCGGAGCTGCCGGATCTGGTACTGCTTGATGTGGATATGCCGAATGTAAATGGTTTTCAGGTTATTTCGGAGATGAAAAATATTCCGAAGCTTGTAAATATCCCGATCATCTTTCTGACGGCACAGGATGATGATACAACAGAGCTGGAGAGTTATAATCTGGGAGCGATGGATTATATCCGGAAGCCATATACCGCCAATCTGCTCCGCAAGAGAGTAGATATTCAGATACAGCTTCTGGCGCAGCAGAGGAAACTGACGGACCTGAATGCATCCCTGAATAATGTAGTGCAGGAGAAGAACAAGCGCAACGTGGAATTACAGTATTCCATTGTGGAAATGTTTGTTGACCTGATGGCGAAGAGGGAGAGTCTGGACGGAGATCATGCCAGAAGAGTGGAAAAATACATGGATATTCTGGTGAGTGAGATGATTCGTTCGGAAAAATACGGACTTACAGCGGATGATGGGATCACAATCTGCTTTGCATCCAAGATTCATGACATAGGGAAGCTTTGCATAGCTGATGAATATTTAAATGACAAGAAAGCTTCCAGCGAGAGTGATTTCGATAAAGATGCTGTTAAAATACATACGACACTCGGTGCAGATATTTTGTCGAAGGTAACGCAGCTGAGCGCCGGCAGTAACAATTTTATGAATTATGCTTATAACATGTGCAGAAGTCATCATGAGAGATGGGATGGAAACGGATTCCCGGACAGACTGGCGGGAGATAAGATCCCGGTGGAGGCCCGCGCACTTGCAATCGTCAATACCTATGACAATCTGAGAAACCGCAGTGTCAACGGAAAGGTACTGAGTCATCAGGAAGCCTGTATGAAGATCAAGTTCATGAAGTTTACCTGCTTTGATGCAGGGATGGTGGATATCTTTTTGTCAGTGGAAGGTGATATACAGAAGGTAGTCGGTTAGCAGGTGTTTGCATGCGCACGGAACGTGCGCAGGAATGGGGATTACATGTCTATAATGCAGATTATGAGGGAATATTTTTCCAGTGGATTGAGGGGAGAGCGGCTATCCTGCCGCATTTCACTTGTCCTCGGAACAGCAGTGCTGCTTCTTATGTCGATGATAGCGGTACTGCTGCGTATGCCGACAGCAGCAACATTGCTGTTGCTCCTTGCGGCTGCGGTTTCCATCGGGGCAATCGTGCTGGAGAAAAAATACGGTAATCAGAGGTGGCTCATCATAGGATATCTGACGACCATATATCTTATTGTCCTGCCTATCGTATCACAGCTTATACCCAATGCAATTTATGATTTTTCGGTTTATTTTATTATGGGGGTTGCCTTTGCGGCAATCATGCTCAAAAGTGTGCATGCTGCCGCATTTATTGTAGCGGAATTGGGAATTGATACACTCTGTATTTATCGAATGATACAGAATACTACCGGGTTTACCACTGATTTCAATGAGTTCCAAATGTACAACGCACCGTTGTACTGTCGCATTATCTTTTCACTCCTGATGACAGGGAGTGTCTGTGGCATTTTAATTACCTACAGAAACAAGATCCTGCGAAGCGAAATCCAGAAGTGTTCGGAGATGGAGCGGCAGGCCGAAGAAGTGAATTATGCAAAAGACATGTTTCTGGTCAATGTTTCCCACGAGATCAGAACTCCTTTGAATGCCATTCTTGGTACCTCAGAGCTGTTGATGGATGGGGAGGCCAGCGAAAATGTGAGAGAGAGTGCGCTGCATATTGCGAACGCAAGCAGAGCGCTTCTTTCGATTACGAATGATCTGATGAGTTTTTCCAAGCTTGATTATGACAATGTGCAGACCCAGAATGTAAAGTACTCTCTGAGAATACTTTTGGAGGAGCTGATAAATACACTTTCTGTCAGACTGGCAGATAACCGGATTGAGCCGTTTGTGGAGATTGAACCGGAACTGCCACATGAGCTGATCGGTGATTCCGCCTTGCTCAAGCAGATTATCATGGGATTTGTAACCGGAGTTGTGAAAAGCATGCAGGAGGGAGAAATCCGTCTGGGGGTTAAGGCGGAGGACATCTGTGCAGAGAAACTGACGCTGGTCATCTATATGGAAGCAAAGGGAGCCTTTCATCACTCCTACAAGGATCTGCTGTATGCGAAAGAGAAGCATGAAAAGGATAACAGAGAGCCACTTCTTTTGCAGATTGCAGAGGTTATGAAAGGAAAATTTGACTTTTCGGAAATGCCATATGAGAGAAGCTATCGGTTCTGTGTTCCCCAGAGTGTGGAAGCAGACATTCCATTGATCCAGGCGTATGAGAATCAAAAGAAAGTTCTGTTTTATGAAAATAGTCCAAAGCAGGCTGATTTTTTGGAACGTGTTTTGGAGAGAATGCAGATTTCCGGCACAAAGATTTCTACGAATGAGAGCTTTTATGAGGAATGTGTCAAAGAAGAGTATCAATATCTTCTGATAGCAGCAGAACGTTATGATTCAATGAGGGAAAAACTGGAAGAGATTCTGCAGCCACAGAGTCTGGTTTTAGTCAGTCCGGAGGATATGTTTTATGACGATGAGCTTATTAAATATACCTTGTCAAGACCGGTTAACTGTCTGAGTCTGGACGCGCTTTTTGCCAACAAAAAGAGTCAGGCATTGCTGCGCAAGACCTATCGGGGTGATTTTATCTGTCCGGATGCCAAGATTATGGTAGTGGATGACAATCTGATCAATCTGGATGTGGCAAGTGGTATTCTGGGGCGTTATAAAGCACAGGCTATTGTGGCTGTCAGCGGCATGGAATGTCTGACAACATTGGCGCAGGAGGACGTGGATCTGATTTTCCTGGACTATATGATGCCGGAAATGGATGGTATCGATACCCTCAAAAATATAAAAGCCATGGATAAAGAGGGAATGGACAGGATACCGGTAATTGCTCTGACGGCAAATGCAGTCAGCGGCGCGAGGGAGATGTTCCTGGAGGCCGGGTTTGACGAATATATCTCAAAGCCTATTGAACTGGACAAATTTGACAAGGTGCTCCGGGAGTATCTACCGGAAGAAAAACTGAGATTTACATCAGAAAAAGAGGCGGGGGATCATGAGTAAAATACAGGAATTTTTTGATAACATGCTCAAGGATATGAAAATTCCGGAATTTATTCTGGATCTCTTTCTGAGTATGATGGCCATGGAAACGCTGGTCTTTCTGATAGCAGATTTTCTTGTGGGAGAAAACTGGGAGAGAAGGATCTATCTGATCGCAGCGTTTGTGAGCGGAGTTGTATTGCTGGTCTTGAATATCCGGTATAAAAAATGCACTCTTTTTGCAATCCTGACGATTGCAGTCTATGATGGCATTTTGATTCCGGTTATGCTTCTGCGCGGCTGTTTTGGATACAGTGTTGCGATCATGTGGCTTGCCGTCAGCATGATGATCATTTATTCGTTATTGGAAAGGATTCCTTTTTTCACTGTACTGGTTCTTTTTGTCTTTGAATACTGTTATCTGTACAGCAACTATTTCTTTGGCGGTAAAAATATGCACATTACGCACAGTAATGAACTGAGCTTTTCCAGAATGGCGGTCAGCTTTCTGGGTGCCGTCTGCTTTATGTGGATTCCAATCTATGCGCAGGAGGCATTTTATGCCTATCAGAACAAACGAATCCTGAAAAGCAGCAATAAGATTGAACAGGCCGGAAATGCCAAGAGCCAGTTTCTGGCAAATATGTCCTATGAGATCAGGATGCCGATGAATTCTGTGATCAACCTTTCCGAGATTATGATGAAGGACAGGCTGGATGGGGAAACCAAGACGGAGGTTGGAACAATCCGGGAAGCTTC
>CAKRPS010000074.1 GCA_934385475.1 uncultured Lachnospiraceae bacterium
ACCGACAGGAACACCAGCCACGCATCCAGTTCGTCCTGTATGCCCTTATTGTAGATGGTTTTTCGAAATATATCAAGTGCAATAAAGTGATATTCCTGCAGCAGGTTGATCTTCAAACCTGTGTCTGTCTTCTGCTCTGCGTGATGTAAATAAATATCTTGAAATTCATGAAATGCCTCCGGACTTTTCTCGAATAAAACAATGGTATAGACATTCTTGATGTTCTGGTAGCTGAACCGTTTCCGGACAGGACGCGTTACCTCGTACCCTGTTTCGTCCGCCGATTGTGAAAGGCGTTCCCTCTCTTTCCTGTCCCAGTCTTCCCGCACCCTCCGGTACTGGCGCAGGAGCAGGTCTGCGGAGTAGCACGCGCAGCGTTCCCCCGGAAAACGGTAGCCGATCTTCTGGACTTCTACATTTGTGATGCTCCCATCGGCTAACTGTACCACGATATCCATGATCAGCAGGGCACTTTCGTCAGCGATCCTGGCTGAATCCGGCGGCAGTACCTGTACCACCTTTACTTTCTGTTTCAGGATAAGGGAGAGGAAGCTCTCCAGACGCTCCGGTGCATACTCAGGGTTCATGATCTCCTTGAAGAATGCATCATACAAAAGCTTTACTCCCCTCACTCCGGTACAGGCATCCAGAAAGCGTCCTTTCTGCTGGGGATTCCAGTCTTCATAAATTTCAGAAAGTCTTTGATTCTCCTGTATCTCTTTTACGATCTCTTCTCTTGTGCGGATCATCGGGAAATACTTCCTCAAAAGCCCGCGTCCTGCCTTTTCTTCCTGCATAAGCAGATCCTCCTTTGTCTGTTCTGTTGTGTTTGTTGTGTTTTTCGTTGTTGTTTCTCTGTTTGGAAATCTGCCCGATGCGGGCGATGATCTCAGAATACGTCGGGCGGCAGAATCCACCCGACGTCTGTAGTATTACATAGAAATTATTCTCTGTCAAGAATGTTCTTTTTGCAAACGCGATGATCATTCACTAATAATCAGATCTTTTAGATCGATTGTCGTCTTATTCAGTTCTTCCACCTTCAGGTTGATCTCCGATACATTGTCCGCATTGCTGACAATCATCTCTGCGATCTGGCGGAACTGTTCACTCTGCTGGCTGAACTTTTCCAGCACCTTACTCTGCTCCCGTATCTTCTCACTGCTGATCCCCACCTGTTTTTCGTTCTTTGCAGGAATTTATTGTATACTTTCTTCTTTTTCCTCTCCCTTTTTTCTGACCGCTGATACAATTCCTGTCACGAAAATTCCTGCCACCAGCAGTACGATCAGAGTTCCCCATATCATCGTTCTCTTTGATCTGTCTCTATAATATTCAACATTTTCTACCACCAGTTGTCCTTCCTGTGCTTCCCTGGCAAACTCTTCATCCAGCTTCTCCACATCCACGTCCACGGAAGCTATATGGTCCACCGGTACATACCCTGTTATATCCTGATATATCACCTGATACCAGTCACCCTGTGCTTCTCCTACGACCAGAACACTGTCACCTTTCTGATACGTCATCAATGTAGGAGCACCCTCGTCCGGTTCCTGTTTAACCTCCGTTATCTCTTCCGTCTTCATCACCTGACAATTTTGTGCTTCAACTGTCGTTTCCTGCTCCGCTGCATAGCTGAACTGACAGTTTCCCAGAATCAGCATCATAACCGCAGCTACGCTAAATAATACTTTTTTCATCTCTTTCATTCTCCTCATATTAATCTTCATTTTAATCTTCATTTCTGCGCACGGTGTTTTCACATGTGGGATTTGTGTTAGGTGTACGCGGACGCCTTATCGCGAATCCCTCAGACACCAGATAGCACATCAGCACAACCCCTGTCGTCAACGTTCCTTCTCCCATCTGTCCCGTCAGAAGCAACATTCCCATTCCTGCTCCGACTGTACACAGCGTTCCGTGTATTGGTTTCCTCCAGCTAAAATATTTCTTCGCCCTGTTTATGACCGCAACTGCAGTGATCACCGCCAACACAATTTCGAGCATGCCGTTTTTCTGGATATATCGTCCAAGGCTTTCTCCCTGCTGCATCCAGTCCTTTACCAGAGGCACCGCAAAGCTTTTGACCATCCGTACCCCAAGTCCGTCACCCGATAAGTTCTGCCATGCCATTCCACCGGACAGGAAAAGAACCAGCATACAGAACAGTGCTGCAATCACTCTCCGGTCTATGCGGTACAATCCTTTCATCAGGATCCTTCGTTTGTCTGCCTCCTCCGGAATCCTGTCAATACAGGAAAAGTACAGAAGCCCTCCCACTGCCAGAACCATATCCAGATAAACAAAATGCTCCAGATCAAAGGTCAGTTCGGACAGAAATACCTCTCCATAATTGGCGGTCAGCGCAACAACAGATCCTGTGAAGCAAAAAGCACCGAGCATACCTGCTACCCTGTTCCACACAAGGGCCGTCGGCCTGATCATTACCGGTATCATCAGCAGTACAAGGGTCGCTGTCCAAAGGCTTACCGTATTTTGATTGATCTGCAGAAGAAGAAAACACACCTCTGCGACAAGTCCATAGAACCATGTCTGCATCTTGTCATTTGCTACACAAAACCGGCACGCGGCAACTCCCAGAATTAAAATCAGATATGCTCCCGTCATTGCCTTGTCTTCCCAGAACATGATCCATTCTCCAAACATCGGGTCTGCAAAATGCCCCAGCAGCAGAAAAAGCATAACGATCAATCCACAATACAGAATTACATCCAGGTAGATTTCCCGAAATTCTTTTGCTCTCATGCTCAGAAAATAAAAAAGGACCAGACAGAAAATCAGCAGGGAATCCGCATAATCCGCGTAGACCGTCACCCCGTTTGACACCACTGTAATTCCAGTTTTTGCAATGGCGATCATCCCCAGAGCTCCGACGACGATATCCAACCGATATATTTTCCGTCTGTTCCTTTTCCTATGAAAAGAATCTGCAATCTGCCAGATTCCCCACGCCATCATGAGTATCAGCAAATACACGGGCAGCACACTGTGCCCGGCAATCGTAATGCGGAATGCCGAAAGCATGGAACCGGCCAAAACTAAACAGATAAACCAAAAAGAGCTTTTCATAAACAGCAGGATACCTCTCTTGTTACATACTCTTTTCCCATTCTATCTGTTTTTAATGCTATTTTCAATAGCATATCCGTAGTTTTTTGTTAATTAAATCTCTCCTTCAAAAACCGTCTCCGCCGGCCCTGTCATATAAACCAGGTTGTTTTCCTGATCCCAGAAAACCTCAATTTCACCGCCGAGCAGTTTCACTGTCACCGTAGAATCCGTCAGTCCATTTAAAACACATGCCACTACGCTCGCACAGCAGCCGGTACCGCAGGCAAGGGTCTCTCCGGTGCCACGTTCCCAGACTCGCATCTGAACGTTTTTTCTATCGAGTACCTTGACGAATTCCGTGTTTGTCCGTTTCGGAAATCTCTCATGATTTTCAAAGTACGGCCCTATCGACTCGATCGCCAGATTGGTTACATCTTCTGTAAAAATCACGGCATGGGGATTTCCCATAGACACGCAGGTCATCTTATATTCTTTTCCCTGCACCAGGATTGGCTCATCTATCACCTGTTCCTTATCAGAAATTACAGGCACCTCCCTGGCGCACAGAATGGGTGCTCCCATGTTCACCCGCACGGACTCCACCTTTCCATCCTTCAGAAACAGTTGCAGATATTTCACTTTTCCACAGCTTACAATGCTGATCTCTGTCTTATCTGTCAGCCCTTTGTCATAGACATACTTCGCCACACACCGTATTCCATTGCCGCACATCTCTGCCCGGCTTCCGTCCGCATTGTACATTTCCATCTCAAAATCCGCCTCTGTCGAGGGATTGATGAAAATCACTCCATCCCCGCCAATTCCGAAATGTCTGTCACTTACTCTGCGCACAAAATCCGGCTTCTGTTCCTGTTCCATTTTCTCAGAAGCCCCATTAATATAGATATAATCATTTCCACAGCCGTGCATTTTTGTAAATTTCATAATTAACCCCCTGTCTTTTCTGCTTTTCCAGTTAATTAGACCCTATCCTTAGGATAGGCCAAATATAGGTTCAAAAAAAGCACATTTCATGCATTGATCTATGCAAAATGTGCTTATGCTCCCCGCATCATCGCCAGCACCATCTGCGCTGTCTCCACCATATTCGTACAGCTGTCCATACTGCATTTCTGGATATAGCGGTGTGCGTCCTCCTCTGTCATATTGTTTCTGACCATCAGAAGCTCTTTGGCCTCTTTGATCAGAGCCTCTTCTTCTTCATTTCTTACCTTCGGTTTGAGTTTGGCTTTCCGTCTTCGTCGTGCAATCGCCTCACTCATCATTTCTACCGTGCCGATCAGATCATGCACTTTGAGGGGCATTGCAAGTCTGACAATATCTCCCTCATCACATTCTCCGATCACATTCTGGGATGCCATGAGCAGCATCTCAAAACCCGGAGGAAGGCAGTCGTGCAATTCGGAATAGATCATATCTGTCATCTTATAACAACAGATTACAATTCCATCATTGAGTTCATCGATCTGTTTCAGCGCCTGCGCCCCGGTCGTGCATACCGCCGTGACATTGAATCCGTTCTTGACCAGCAGTCCGCGGATTCCCTTTGCATCTTCCAGTTTCGGAAAAACAACAACAATATTGATCACACGCTCACCTCCTCCTTCGTTATTTGAGATTCTTTCTTCTTATCGTTTTAGAAAACGTTCAGATACTCATTGATTTCCCATTCCGACACCTGTGAGCGATACCGATACCACTCATCTTTCTTAGCCGCAACGTATTTCTCATATGCATGGTCTCCCAGAGCTTCGCGGATAAACGGGTCCTTTTCCATCTCATAAATCGCTTCAATAAGCGTTCCGGGTACTTCTTCGATTCCAAGCTTCTGCTGTTCTTCGCTGCTCATCTCAAAAATATTGCAGTCAACGCTTGCCGGTGGCTCGATCTTATTCTTGATGCCATCCAGACCTGCCCGCAGGCAGACAGCAATCGCAAGATATGGATTGGCAGAAGAATCCGGGCTGCGAAGCTCTATTCTGGCCCCCTCTCCACGGGATGCCGGGATCCGGATCAGCGGACTTCTGTTTCTTGCGCTCCATGCAATATGAACCGGTGCCTCATAGCCTGGCACAAGCCTTTTATACGAATTTACAAGCGGATTCGTGATCGCGGTCATACCTTTCATATGTTTCAGGATACCACCAATAAAATAATATGCCTCTTTGCTCAGACCAAATTCATCACTGTCATCGGCAAATATGTTTTTGCCATCCTTGAAAAGGGACATGTTGATATGCATTCCCGAACCGCTGACTCCGAATTTTGGCTTCGGCATAAAGGTCGCATGCAGGCCATGTCTTCTCGCGATCGTTCTCACCGTCAGCTTGAAGGTCATAATATTATCTGCCGTGGTAAGCGCCTCATCATAACGGAAATCAATCTCATGCTGTGCCGGTGCCACCTCATGATGGGAGGACTCAATCGTAAATCCCATATCCTCCAGTGTCAGCACCATATCTCTTCTGGCATTCTCCCCGAAATCTATCGGTCCCAGATCAAAATATCCTGCCTTTTCGTGTGTGATGGTAGTCGGCATCGCATTTTCGTCAGTATTAAACAGGAAAAATTCGCATTCCGGACCCACTTCAAAGACATAGCCCATTTCCGCAGCCTCCTCTATGGCCTTCTTCAAAATATGCCGCGGGTCTCCCTCAAAGGGTTTTCCATCCGGCCGGTACACATCGCAGATCAGGCGGGCTACTTTTCCCTGCTGTGGTCTCCACGGGAAAATTTCCATCGTGTTAAAGTCGGGATACAGAAACATATCCGACTCCTCAATTCTTGCAAAGCCTTCGATCGAAGAGCCATCGAACATGCACTTATTGTCCAGTGCCTTTTCCAGCTGGCTGGAGGTGATGGCAACGTTTTTCATATTTCCGAAAATATCGGTAAACTGAAGACGGATAAATTCTACATCCTCCTCTTCCACCATTCGCATGATGTCCTGTTTTGTATATTCTTTTCTCACGATAATCCTCATTTCTACGCACATTTCCTGAAATGCCGGATTTCCATCCAGTGCGTCCGGACACAAACCCGCGATTGAAAAGCTTTTCAATCCAGTCTCTATTTACGCAAAAAGGCATTCTTATCCCTTCTATGAAATAAGAACACCTTTGTTCTGTAGAACATCATAACAACTATTTTGTGCGTTTGTCAACCCCGCATTTTACAGGTTACTTCTTCTGAAAATTTCAAAAGTTAATTCCACCGTCCGCTTATGCGGTGGAATTAACTCCCGCATAAACAGAGTTTAATCTTT
>CAKRPS010000075.1 GCA_934385475.1 uncultured Lachnospiraceae bacterium
GATTTCAAGCTCTCAGCCAGTTTATGATTTCTTTCTCAGAGTTTTCAAATGCAGTCAGACATTCCTTTTTGTATTTGCCAAAGCTCTTGTACATTAAGCCGATAAGCGGAATCATCCGGTATAAATTTCTTTCCCGTTCTTTGTTCGGCATCATACCCGTAAGGTGGCTTACATTCGGGTAAACAATACTTTTATACTCTTTCGGGTAAGCTTTATCTTTTAGATATTGCACCATATAGGACACGGAATACTCCGCCGGCCAGGCTTCATCTGCTCCGCCTGCAATCAGCAAAATCCTTGCATTTGTTTTTTCTATTTGTAAATGTGCCTTTTCTTCTGCCGCCTTATCCTGATAGGCTTTGTAATATGCAAGCCACATCCCCATTACCTTATGGGAAACAATATCTGTTTTGTAATACCTGGAAGCCTTTACCTTTGTGAAATCCGCTTTGACAAAAGGAATATCTTCCTGTCTCCACGTGGCTACACTGTGCCCCGTCATATGTTTTTTATCCTTGGTCGTCCCTTCAAATGGTACATGTGTAGGTGACACCATAATAACATTTTCAATGTTTCCTACATACTGTGCGGTCAAAGCAGCAAAAATACTCCCCATTGACTGTCCATAGGTCGATATATGCGCAATCTTTTTTTCTGATCTCAAATAGTTTACGGCGCTTTCAAACATTTCCAGTGGACACCTGTCAGGGGATTCCGGAAGTCCTTCTGCTCCATACAAAGATACCGCTAATCCAATAAATCCATAATCTGCAAATCTCTCTGCTATTTTAATTCCCGGAAGGATACTCTGTTCTCCTCCCATAATTACAATTACGGCTTTATCACCTGCCTGCTCCGGTTCTGCAAGATGCCCCACAAAACCATGCTCTTTCTTAAGAAGCCCAGAACATCATATACTTCTTTCTTGTTTCATCATATATGGCTTCAGGAGCCCATACACATCCTGCTTCTTTTCCGGCGACTTCAACCAGTCGTTCATTGCTCCAGTTTACAAGATCCCTGGATTCCCACACAACAACGGATTTGCTACCTTCATACTGAGCCGCATCCCATCCCTTACCAGATGCGATCCTGAGATCGGTAGCAATGAGATAAAATTTATCGTCATTTACGGATCTGATAATAAACGGATCTCTGACTCCCTTTTCTCCGACATGTGAGCGCAGAACCGGCTTACCACCATTTAGATCATTCCAATGCAGCCCATCACTGCTTACCGCAAAATATATCTGCTCTCCATCTTCACTTTCCCCAGTGAAATAAACAAATAAGTATCCTTCATATTTTTTCATGATATCCTCCATTTCTGTTAAGACTATAAGTCTAACTTTTCGGGTCAAATCATCTCTAAAGTGCTTTTTTGATTTTAGTGCCACAAATCAAAAATTTTTCAAAATTTGTGGCGCATAATTGTTTAATTATGAATTTTTTCGATACGAACTCATCTTCTCCTCGGTCACTTCCGGGTAGAATTTTCTGCAACTTTCTGATAAAAATACCGCCCTCCAATCGTTAGATTTTCAGGTCTAACTTTAAAGGCCGGTACAGTTGGAAGTCTCTACTGATTAAACGCCGTAATATTCTCAGCATTCAGCGTAAAATCATAATAATTTAAATCTTCCCGCTTCGTCCATCCGATCTGTCTCCAGAACGCATTGCCGATATCGTTCACGGTAAAGGCGATCAACGATACCTTATTGATATGTTCCGCCTTCAGTGCCTCCATGCAGTAAACTACCATGGCTTTTCCGATTCCATGCATCCGGTATTCTTCTGCCACACATACGTGATACAGGCAGCCCCGTCTGCCATCATGCCCGCAAAGGATTGCTCCCACTACCTTTCCGTCTTCGACTGCCACAACGCTGGTGGTAGGATTTCTCTGTAAGAACCGTTCCACCCCTTCTCTGGAATCATCAATGCTTCGGATTGCAAATCCCTTAATGGTCATCCAGAGGGCTTTCACACCATCGTAATCCTCTATTGTCATCGTGCGTATCATTGCTTTCCCCCTCTTTTCGTATCAATATCCCCGTACGCCCTGCACGGACTCGTCGTGATCGATCCACTCCTGCACCGGGATCTTCCGATATTCATTCTCGGTATCCCTGATATAGACCGTCTCAATTCCCGCATTGATGATCATTCTCTTACACATGGAACAGCTACAGGAATTTTTCACATACTCTCCATTTCCTGCCTCCACGCCAACGAGATATAACGCGCTCCCGATCATCTTATCCCGGGATGCACTGATGATCGCATTGGCCTCCGCATGCACACTCCGGCACAGCTCATACCGCTCTCCCCTGGGAATATCCATCTTCACCCGGATGCACTCTCCGATATCTGTACAGTTCTGCCTGCCTCTCGGTGCTCCTACATATCCGGTCGATATTACTTCATCATTTTTGACGATCACCGCACCATAATGCCGCCGCAGACAGGTGGATCGCTGTGATACCATCTTTGCCAGATCCAGATAGTAATTTACTTTATCTCTTCTTTCCATGATTCACCTTTCTTATGGGAACATCGGAACCATTTCCAGCCCTTCGCTCTCCTTCAACCCAAACAGCAGATTCATATTCTGTACAGCCTGCCCTGCTGCCCCTTTTACCAGGTTATCCAGAGCGCCCATCATAATGATCCTGCCGGTTCTTTCATCGATCACAAAATTCACATCCACATAGTTGCTGCCTTCCACCCACTTGGTTTCCGGGCAGACTCCTTTATCCAATACGCGGACGAACTTTTCTTCCTTATAATACTTGTCATACACTGCCTTGACTTCTTCATAAGAAGGTAAGCCTACGCTTCCGTCTGCCTTCTTGACCGGAAGAAGCTTTGCATACTCTGTCACCAGAATTCCTCTATTCATGGGAACCAGGTGTGGGGTAAAGTTGATCAGGATTTCTTTGCCTGCCGCATACCCTAACTGCTCCTCGATCTCCGGTGTGTGTCTGTGGGTTGCCACACCGTAAGCCTTGATATTCTCATTGACCTCACAGTACAGGTTCGGCACCTTTGCACCACGTCCGGCACCGGAAGTCCCGCTCTTTGCGTCAATGATCAGCGTATCTGTGTCAATCATTCCTTCTTTTACCAGCGGATAAGCTGTCAGTATGGAGCAGGTTGTATAACAGCCCGGATTGGCTACCAGTCTTGCCTTCCTGACATCCTCTCTGTTGATTTCACACAATCCGTACACTGCCTCATCAATATACTGCGGAGACTTGTGTTCGATCCCATACCACTTTTCATAGGTAGGAACATCTTTGATACGGAAATCTGCACTCAAATCGATTATTTTTACTTTGGATAAAATCTCATCATTCAACATGGAAGCGCAAAAGCCCTGCGGAGTTGCCGTAAAAATAACATCCACCTGCTTTGCCAGTTCTTCCATATTATCATCCAGACAGGTATCTTCCACGATCTGGAACATATTCTGGTATACCTGTGCATACTTCTTATCAATATAACTTCTTGACCCATACCATTTTATCTCTACTTCTTTATGCTGCATCAGGAGTCTTACAAGTTCTCCCCCTGCATAGCCTGTCGCTCCGATAATTCCTGCTTTAATCATCTCTACCTCCACACCTGTCTGCTTTCACGCACTGTTTTTCCTGCACTGCCTATAAATAAGTAGTAGTAACGTAACTATACCACGTTCCGTTCCCTCTGACAATCTTCGTCGTCCAAAGTCCGGCCCCCGGTGTCCTGTTTCTGTTTTCCTGTACTATATTATCCCTTTTATGCAAAATATTCAATATATTATTTAATTTTATTCATATTTTATGCCATTTTTATTTATAAAATGTATAAAATTACACTTGCATTCTGTTTTATCTTGTTGTATATTATTTTCAGAGCAATTCAAAAGGACTTGCAAAAGAAGATTTAAGCTTACAAAGCAGACATGGAGGACATGAAAATGAAAGAAAAAGTAATTCTTGCTTACTCAGGCGGTCTTGATACCACAGTTATCATCCCGTGGCTGAAGGAAAATTTTGATTATGAAGTTATCTGCGTATGCGGTAACTGCGGACAGGCAGACGAGCTTGACGGACTCGAGGAAAGAGCATTATCCAGCGGCGCATCCAAGCTTTACATCGAAGATTTGACGGATGAGTTCTGCGATGACTTTATCGTTCCCTGTGTACAGGCACATGCAGTTTATGAAAATAAATATTTACTTGGTACTTCCATGGCAAGACCTGTAATTGCTAAGAAACTGGTTGAGATTGCACGGAAAGAAGGCGCTACCGCAATCTGCCACGGTGCTACCGGTAAGGGAAATGACCAGATCCGTTTTGAGCTTGCAATCAAAGCACTGGCTCCTGACCTCAAGATCATTGCAGCATGGAGAAATGAGAAATGGACCATGAATTCCCGTGAGGAGGAAATCGAATACTGCCGTCAGCATGGCATCAACCTTCCTTTCTCTGCTGATAACAGCTACAGCCGTGACCGTAACTTATGGCACATCAGCCATGAAGGTCTGGAACTGGAAGATCCTGCCAACGAGCCTAACTACGACCACTTATTAGTACTTGGCACCACTCCTGAGAAGGCTCCTGATGAGGGTGAGTATGTTACCATGACCTTTGAAAAGGGTGTTCCTACTTCTGTAAATGGCAAGAAGATGAAAGTTTCCGAAATCATTGCTACCCTGAATGAATTAGGCGGCAAGCATGGTATCGGTATCGTAGATATTGTTGAGAACCGTGTTGTTGGCATGAAGTCCCGTGGTGTTTATGAGACTCCTGGCGGAACGATCCTCTACGAAGCACATCAGCAGCTTGAGGAGCTGATCCTTGACCGTGATACCTACGCTTTGAAGATGGATATGGGCAACAAGTTTGCACAGATCGTATACGAAGGAAAATGGTTCACACCTCTTCGTGAGGCAGTACAGGCATTTATCGAGTCCACACAGAAATATGTGACAGGCGAAGTAAAATTCAAGCTTTACAAGGGCAACATTATCAAGGCTGGTACTACTTCTCCGTATACACTCTACAACGAGAGCATTGCTTCCTTCACAACCGGTGACCTCTATGACCACCACGATGCAGAAGGCTTCATCAATCTGTTTGGTTTATCCTGCAAGGTTCGTGCTATGAAGATGCAGGAGCAGGGTATCAAACTCCTTTAATCCGTCCGCGGATTCAGGTAAATGCAGGCAGGCCGTACGATTTCGTATGGCTTGCCTTTTTGATTCTTCCTATGCTATGATAAATTTGTGCGTTTAACAACATCCGCAAAAGCGGCGAAGAGCGTGCACAGAAATGAGGATTCACATGAATGCGATCAGTCTGATTATTCTATATCTTGCTGCCGTAAATCTCATCAGTCTGATTCTGATGGGTGTTGATAAGAAAAAAGCCCAGAAACACGCATGGCGTATTCCGGAATCAACCTTGTTTGTTCTGGCGATCATTGGAGGATGCATCGGTTCCCTTGCCGGAATGTATCTTTTTCATCACAAAACCAGAAAATGGTATTTTGCATATGGAATGCCCGCCATCCTGTTCATACAGGTAGCTTTGGTACTGTTGCTTGTCTTTTCCCCCATTGAATTTCTGATCATGTGAGGGCAGCTAAAATTGTAATATGCGTATAGAGCGTGCGCAGAAATGGAGATTATTATGCACATTGCAGTTTGCGACGATAATATTGCAGACAGAAAACAAATGGAACGTCTTTTACAACGTTCCTCCGATAAACATACACACACCACCGGCGCTTTCTATATAGACTCCTATGGAAATGTCGAGGCTGTGTTCCGTTCCCCCATGCTCTACGATGTGTTTTTTATCGATATGACAGCAGGGGATGTCAACGGCTATGATCTCGCCTGCCGCCTGATCCATGCAGGTGTGACCGCTCCTATTGTGCTCTGCTGCTCTTCTATCGATTATCGTGTGCTTGCCGCATCCGGAGAGAGCCTTTCAGACTCTCAGACAACTCCGCTCCGTTACCTCAACAAACCGATCCGCGTAGAGGAACTGGAGCAGACACTGGAGGATGCAATTCTCCTCAAGGAAAATGTAATCCCCACAATTGAATTGCGGGGAGACCAGTCTACCTTATATGTCCACGAGGATGAGATCCTCTATCTGCAAAAAAGCGGTAACCGTGTGCATGTAACCCTCACACAGTCCCGCAGTATTGATGTTCTCAGCACTATCGAAACACTCTATTCCCAGCTTCTGCCAT
>CAKRPS010000076.1 GCA_934385475.1 uncultured Lachnospiraceae bacterium
CAGGCGATCGCAGAGATTGCATATGCACTTTCGACGCAGACGGCGATACCGGACAGTGTGGGACTGATCGATAACCGTTATGTCTATACTCCCTACAGCATTGTCGATTACGACAACGTGCAGGAGTACAGCAAACGGGAAGGATATTAAGTATAAAATTAATTTTTGTCATCTTCCTGCATTTGGAAATGTTCCTGTAGCTTTTCATTCATCTTCTGTGCTTCCAGCACGGAACGTCTCCATGACATGAAAAATGCGATGCCGAAAATTATGGCGATGGATAACAGCATGAACAGGACACTGGGGATATGTGTGATCTCAAACCAGTCAAAGCCAAGTCCACATCCAAGGACGATCAGATTGATCAGTACATAATGGAGCAGTGTCCGGATAATCATTTCCCGTTTGGGAAATGTCTGTCCTGGCGGATAGAGAAGAGGGGTCAGACTGCACAGGAAAGAGCAAAACAGCAGCTGCCATACAACATTGGGGAAAATAATTTCTGTCGGCTTAGTGAACGTTGTCAGCAAGGCGGCTGACACGGTGGAGCCGGTTGTGATCATACAGAAGAGGGTTCCTGTTTCTTTGAGTCTTTTTTTCCACATGACATGATACCTCCTATAATCCCAGCTTTTTCTTCAGTTCAGGGACATACTGTCTGGATACGATAAGCTGTTCTCCGTTTTTCATATATACTTCAAAACGTCCGTTGAAGTCCGGCCCGATGTTACGGACCTTGGACAGATTGATGATCGTGGATTTCGACGCCCGGAAGAAATCGGTCTGCCGCAGGCGTTCCTCCAGTTCATACAGACGAAATTTTGTGTCATAGACGTTTTTTTCAACATAGGCAAAGACATGACCATCCACCGCTTCAAAGTAGTAGACTTGAGAAAGCGGTAACTGGTAGATCTTTTCCTCTTTTGACACTGTGATCTTATCTTTTCCTGCCTTCAGGGTATAGAGGAGCTTCAGGAGGGATTCATCCAGCTGCCTGCAGCGTACAATAACCTCTTCTTCTTCCCCATCGGCACAATCCAGTATTGTGATTTTCATAGATTTTAATCCTCATTTCTGCGCATGCTTTTTGCGCATACCGAGTTTATGTCAGCGATCCTTCAGCTTCCGGTTTCGATTCAGAATGGCTGCAAGAACTATTGCCATTATAGCATAGGCGAGCAGGATTGACACCTGCATGCCGGTAGTAAACTCCTCATTTTCATGAAAAAGCCGGATGCCCATCTGTTCGCTGAAAATTTCGGTGCCGATCTCCGGCAGTCCATCAAAGGTCTTGGTTATGGCTGAGGCGGTGCAGATCTTTCGCATCATGGAAGCGCCGTGGAGAAACGGCAGGCACTTCAGAATGTTCTGAAGCGTTTTGCCAAGTGAGCCAAGAGTCAGATAGGTGCCGCTGACGAAGCCGACCAGCGTGCCGATGATAGTCAGCAGACCGCTCCAGGCGCTGTCGCTGTGGACGAAGAGAGCCAGCAGATATCCAAGAGAGGAAAAACAGAGCGTATTCAGCGCGATCATGCCGATCAGTTCCACGATTGCCGGAGCACCCAGCAGAGAATATCCCTGTGACATAAAATACAGTTCACCGAAAAGCAATGTCAGCACACATAAAACAGTACCGATGAAAAAGGCTGACAGAATGTAGCCAAGAGACAGTTTCAGACGATTGACAGGCGTCACATAGAACGCCATCAGACGCTTGTGCGTCTCGTCCTGAACCATAGCACCTAGAACAGTCAGCGGAACGGTGACAGAATTGGTGGCGAGAATACCTGCCAGCGTCCAGAGCTGGATCAGATAGCTGGCGTTGACACGGTCGGTGGCGGTATCTCTCGGCCCAAATTCTGCAAGAACCTGCACAAGATTGTCGCTGTTCATTTTTCCAAGGAAGATGACCATCAGCCCCAGTGTGATAAACATGGAAAGCATAGAAAAAAAGACCGTCGATTTATCCCGGAAAAAGATAGCGCAGTTGCGTTTGATCAGATACATTGTCTGTTTCATAATTTTAAAGATCCTCCTGTTGTAAGTTTTTGCCGGTGACATTCAGAAAAACGTCGTCCATGGAACCCTGTACCAACGAAAACCCGCTAAGATACGGCTCGGCCTCCCTGATAAGCGGAAGTCCTGCCATGCTCTCGGGAAGCGATACGACCAGACGGTCGGATTCGGCGACGATATCTGAATCCTGTACCTGCATTCCGGAAAGAAGCCGCCGGAGACTGGCCATTTTATCCGGCTGCGGGATCAGATGCAGTTTATCCCTGGCGTATCGTTCTTTCAGGGAAAAAGGAGTTCCGAATTCCTTCAGCTTTCCGCTGTCCATGATCGCGATATGCCTGGCACAGGCGGCCTCCTCCATATAGTGTGTTGTCAGAAAGATCGTCGTGCCCTCTTCCTTTTGCAGCCGGTCCATGCTCTCCCAGACAAGTCGCCGTGTTGCCGGATCAAGACCGGTGGTAGGTTCATCGAGAAAAAGAACTTCCGGGGAGTGGATCAGTGCGGCCGCAATCTCGCAGCGTCTTTTCTGTCCGCCGGAGAGGTTGGCATAACGTCGGTCATAGATGTCGTCGAGCTGTAGCTTCTCACAGACTGATGCAACCTGCCTTTTCAGTGCTGCGGTATTAAATCCATACAGGGAACCGCGCACAAACAGATTTTCCTTAACGGTTAGTTTTTCGTCCAGACAGTTGCTCTGCCAGACGACACCGATGTGATGACGGATCTTTTCATCCTCCTTGCCAAGTCGACAGCCACAGATAGTGATGTCGCCCTGTGTCGGCGCAAACAGGGTGCAGAGCATGTTGATCGTGGTGGATTTGCCGGCACCGTTTACGCCAAGAAAGCCGAGCAGTTCGCCCTTTTCAACAGAGAAGCTGATGTCATCCACGGCCTTTACGTCTTTGAAATATTTTTTGAGTCCTTTTACAGTTATGATGGATTCCATATTTGGTGGTCCTTTCAGTGGTGATGAATTTTTGTTGATTATAGGATAGCAGAGAGTCGAAAAAAAGACAGCCAGATGTGGGTAAGCTGCAAAAAAGGGCGGCTAAGATGTTTTTTTGAAGTAGTAAGAGGTACTCGGCAGTAAGAGTGTGGGGGCAGTGGAAGGGAGATTTTACGGAAAGAGAATCTGGTTCTGACCGGTGTAATTTGAATGAAGGGTTCTTGCATTTTGGGTAGAAGTGTGGTATTCTTCTCCTGTAAAAGAGTGTTACCGTACAGCAACGGTTCGCCCTAGTTATCAGTTACTTATCAAAAAAGCAACCTATTCCTTGGGTGAGGGGCGGTTGCTTTTTTGATGTCTTTCTTTTCTGCTAGTCTGTACGATACTGATCACGGTAACGATGATACTGACAATTGTCACCACAATACCCATCAAACTAACAATAAGCTCGACACTCAAGTCCTATGTACCTTTCGTCAAATTTTTCATTCGTATCACCTCCAAATACTGGAAGTTCTCAGAACAAGATCATCCTGGCAAAAGGCGAACCGCTACCCGTTTTGGTAACACTCTCTGTGATGAAGTATAACATGAACTGAGCAATGAATCAAACATAATTGCAAATATAAAATAACAAATATCCGATTTGAATAATAATTTAATATATATATTCCATAATGTCCCTCCCGTTCGGACATTAAATGCTGACGAAATCAGTCTGTAGGTGTATTCTATATATAATAGAAAAATCTCGATATGCGTAAAAACGTGCGCAGAAATGGAGAGTAAAATGCGTAAGAAGTGGCTGAAGATTCAGCAGAAGTTCTTTAATCCGGAGGATTCCCTGCGGATGGTACTGTTTAATATTATCACACTGTCCGGTATCGGCGGAGGAATTATAGGATTTGTCATGTCGATCATTCTGGATCTGTACTGGGTACAGATTCTGGCAATCTTTGCGGCACTTATCGTACTGATCGGCAGCTTTTATCAGGCAAACTGGAGAGGGCATCTGAAGCAGGCGGCGTTCAGCATTGTGTCTATCATTACACTGGTGCTGTTTCCGGTGATGTTCTTCACGGACGGCGGTGCATTCGGTGGGATGGGCTACTGGTTTACATTGGGCCTTGTATTTGACTTCCTGATCGTAGAAGGGGCTGCGTTCTATGTGTTGCTTGTGCTGCAGGTTATTACAATTCTCTCCTGTTACTGGATTGCCTACTGCAGACCGGAGTGGGTCGTTCCGATCGGTACAACAACCGGAATTTATGTGGATATGATACAGAGTCTGATCGTATTGGGACTCGTGCTCGGACTGATCAATAAATTTCAGAATAAAGTATACAAAAAGGCACTGGATCAGATTGGTAAACAGAATGAGGCGCTGGTGGAATCAGAGTACCGGGCAGATATGGCAAACCGGGCCAAGAGCGAATTTCTCTCCAGCATCTCGCATGAGATCCGCACGCCGATCAATATTATCATAGGGATGAATGAGATGATCCTGAAGGAGGCGGACAGCCAGCAGCTTCTGGAGTATGCGGAAGCGGTTGACCACTCGGCGAACACGCTGCTGTCTCTGATCAGCGATGTGCTGGATATTTCCAAGATTGAAGCGGGAAAGGTAGAGATCGAGGAAGAGAATTACCGTCCGGCAGAGCTTCTCGTGGAATGTAACGACATGATACAGGAGCGGGCGAAGGCAAAAGGGCTGGTATTTGAAATTTACTGTGAGGAAGAACTTCCCCGTGTCCTTTGCGGGGATGTGGGAAGAATCCGCCAGATTTTGCTGAATCTGTTGACCAATGCAGTGAAATACACCGAGAAGGGAACTGTGTCGCTGCATCTGGGTGGTGAAAGAAAGGATGGAGAACTCAGGCTTTGCATGCGGGTGAAGGATACCGGAATCGGCATTGCACCGGAGAATCTGGAGCGGATTTTTGAAAAATTTGAACGATTTGATCTGGAGAAGAACCGTACTATCGAGGGAACCGGACTGGGACTGAGTATCGTAAAGGAACTGACAGAGCGGATGAATGGCACTGTGGAGGCGGCAAGCACCTACGGAGAGGGAAGCGAGTTTATGGTGACCGTTCCACAACATATTATAGAAGAGACACCGATCGGCCTATTCGATATCAATGAACAGAAGAGACACAGGGAAAAACGGGAGTGCCCGAATGCTTTTCTGGCAAAGAATGCAGCAATTCTTGTGGTGGACGATGTACAGATGAACCTGAATGTGTTCGTCAATCTGCTGCGGGACACGCAGATCCGGGTGGATACGGCACTGAGCGGAAGGGAAGCACTCAGGCTTGTGCAGGAATATGCCTACGATATCATTTTTATGGATCATATGATGCCCGATATGGATGGCGTTGAGACCCTGCGGGCCATGAGAAGGCTGCCGCATCATAAGAATGAACGGACGCCGGTGATCATGCTGACTGCCAACGTGCAGTATGGAATCGGGGATATGTACCGGGAGGAGGGCTTCCGGGAATACCTGTCAAAGCCTATCCGCGGCTCCATGCTCAAGGAGAGGATACTGCGTTATCTTCCGAAGGAAAAGGTACAGATACTGAAAGAGGAGAATGAATCCGGGGAAGTACAACAGGAGAGTAGTCAGGCGGACAAGTCTCCGGAAGAAAAACTGGGAGAGGAGATTCCGGGAATGGATGTGAAAGCAGGACTCCTCTACTGCGGTGAGGACCCGGAGTTTTACCGGCAAATGCTGCGGGAATACAGTACGAACGGACGAATAGACCGTTTGCGGAAAGATTATGAGGAAGAAGACTGGCATGGCTATCAGGTGGAGGTGCACGCGCTGAAAAGCACTTCACGGACTTTGGGAATCATGGAGCTTGGAGAATACGCGGCTGTTCAGGAAGAGCGGGTCAAGCAGGGGAAACTGGAGGAAGCCGGGGAAAATCACGAGGAACTGATGAAGGAACTGGAGAAGGTGAACCGGATATTGGGCAGCATTCTTGATGAGTATTTTTAGAAAAATCCTGTAAAGGCGTGAAAATGTGGACATTTCGGTGTTCACATTTTTTTCACAAAA
>CAKRPS010000077.1 GCA_934385475.1 uncultured Lachnospiraceae bacterium
GCAGCAAAAATGCTTTAATAACAAATACAGAAAGGATACAGGGATATGATTCAGGTAGCAGTATTAGGATACGGCACAGTGGGAAGTGGTGTTGTAGAAGTAATCGAGACAAACAAGGCAGACATCAACAAGAAGGCAGGGGAGGAACTGAATGTCAAATACATTCTGGATCTCAGAGATTTTCCCGGAGATCCTTATGAAAATAAAGTAGTACATGACTATCAGGTGATCGTGAATGACCCGGAGGTCAGCATTATCTGTGAGACCATGGGAGGAATCAAGCCGGCATATGATTTCACGAAGCAGGCACTTCAGGCTGGAAAGAGTGTATGTACCTCCAACAAAGAGCTGGTTGCCAATCACGGACCGGAACTGATCAGAATTGCGAAAGAGAACCATTGCAATTATCTTTTTGAGGCCAGTGTTGGCGGTGGTATTCCAATCATCAGACCGCTCAACTATTCCCTCACGGCAGAGAAGATCGATGCGATCACCGGTATTTTGAATGGTACGACAAACTATATCCTCACGAAGATGGATAAAGAGGGTGCTGACTTTGAAGATGTTTTGAAGGAAGCACAGGAAAAGGGCTATGCGGAACGGAATCCGGAGGCGGATGTAGAGGGCTATGATGCCTGCCGTAAGATTGCCATTCTTTCCTCTTTGATGTGTGGTAAAAATGTAAAATACGAAGATATTTATACAGAGGGAATCACAAAGATTTCGGCGGCTGATTTTAAGTATGCCAAACAGATGAACAAGTCTGTTAAGCTGCTGGCTATGAGCAGAGAGACTGAGGAAGGCTTTTTTGCAATGGTAGCGCCGTTTATGATCTCCAGAGAACATCCTCTTTACTGCGTGAGTGATGTGTTCAACGCTGTTTATGTACACGGCAATATGCTGGGAGATTCCATGTATTACGGACGTGGAGCCGGTAAGCTTCCGACAGCCAGTGCGGTAGTATCCGATGTGATCGACTGTGCAAGACATCAGGGCAAGACTGTAATGTGCTTCTGGGATGATGAAAATGTCAAGGTTTCGGATATCGGCGAAGATAAGAGAAAATTCTTTGTCAGAGTGAAGGCGGACAAGAAGGAAGAGGCAATGAAGGCCTTCGGTGCACTTGCTGAGGTGAACGTTGGAATTGCAGAAGAGTTCGCATTTATGACCCAGACGATGGCGGAAAAAGATTTTGATGACAAAATCGCGCAAATCGGAGGATGTATCAACAGAATCCGCATAATGTAAAGTACAAAGACGGAATAACACAAACTCGTTATGTGTTAAAAGCATACGCAGGAATGGAGAATGATTATGAGAAAAGTAGTAAAGTTCGGGGGCAGCTCTCTTGCCAGCGCAGAACAGTTTAAAAAGGTCGGAGCGATCATCAGGGCAGACAAAGAACGCAAATTTGTAGTACCGTCTGCACCGGGCAAAAGATTTTCGGGAGACACCAAGGTTACCGATATGCTTTACGGCTGTTATGACCTTGCCGAAGCAGGACAGGATTTCAAGAAAGAATTACAGGCGATAAAGGACAGATATCAGGAGATCATAGACGGACTTGCCATAAAGCTTTCACTGGATGAGGAATTTAAGAAGATCGAGAAGAATTTCAAGGAAAAGGCAGGAACAAACTATGCCGCGTCCAGAGGAGAGTATCTGAACGGTATTATTATGGCAAATTACCTTGGATTTATCTTTATTGATGCAGCTGAGGTAATTGAGTTCAGTGAGGATGGAGAATTCAATGCTGAGGTGACGAACCAGAAGCTGAAAAAAAGACTTGAAGGTGTGGAGGCAGCAGTAATACCGGGATTCTACGGTGCTTATGCAGATGGAACGGTCAAGACCTTTTCACGTGGCGGCTCCGATATTACCGGATCTATCGTGGCAAGAGCCATAAAGGCAAATGTCTACGAAAACTGGACGGATGTCTCGGGATTCCTGGTAGCTGACCCGAGAATCATTGATAAACCGGAAGGCATTGAGACGATCACCTACAAGGAACTGAGAGAGCTTGCTTACATGGGAGCGTCCGTGCTGCATGAGGATGCAATTTTCCCTGTGAGAAGTGAGGGAATCCCGATCAACATCCGCAATACCAATGCACCGGAGGACAACGGAACATGGATCGTGGAAAGTACCTGCCAGAAGTCAAAGTACGTGATCACCGGTATTGCCGGCAAGAAAGGCTTCTGTGCGGTCAACATTGAAAAAGATATGATGAATTCTGAAATTGGATTTGGCAGAAAGGTACTGCAGGCTTTTGAGGAGAATGGTATTTCCTTTGAGCATGTACCTTCCGGTATTGATACGATGACTGTTTTTGTGCATCAGGACGAGTTCATGCACAAGGAGCAGCAGGTGGTATCGGCAATTCACAGACTGGCAGAGCCGGATTCAATTGATATCGAGGCGGATTTTGCATTGATCGCAGTTGTGGGACGTGGTATGAAGTCTACAAGAGGTACTGCTGGAAGAATTTTCTCGGCGCTGGCACATGCCAACGTCAATGTAAAGATGATCGATCAGGGCTCCAGTGAGCTGAATATCATCATCGGTGTGGCTAATGAGGATTTTGATACAGCTATCAAGGCTATTTATGATATCTTCGTAATATCACAGCTTTAGAAAGATTAGAAAGAACAGATTTATATAGTTACAAAAGAAAAGGAGCTCTGGGAGTTAATACCCCAGAGCTTCTCCTACGAGATACACCTTGATTCGTCCTGCGTGGTCGCTTCGTCTGGTGACAACGATCTGGTTGCAGGAGCAGTCCGGTGAGAGACAGTCGTGGCATACGCCGGTTGCGGCACAGGGGAGATTGCGGTTCAGACGGATGGCATTGGCGGGAGAAGCAAAATTGCGGACCCGTGCAATGCCGCTTTTGATATCCGGAACAATCTTGTTCATGCCAACCACCAGAATGACATGACGCGGTCCCTGGATCAGACAGGCTACACGGTTTCCGTTGCCGTCAATATTGATCAGTTCGCCGTCTAAGGTGAGGGCGTTGCTGCTCATGAGATAATAGTCTGACAGGACAGCCTTTGAATAAAGAATACGTGCTTCCTCCGGATTCTGGGCCAGAGAACGGTCGATCAGATTGTAGTCGGCTGCTTTGATGGCGTCCATAAGGCCACATTCACGGATACTTTCGCTGCCACCCCAGCTGATCGTGCTTCCTGCAGGCATTTCTTTCAGGATGGCCTGTGTACATTCGGAGGCTGTTTCATAGTAATAGCCTTCCATATTCCGCTTGTTGAGATTCTTGATGATGCTTTGCGCCTGACGGGCAAAGGCTTCTGTTTTGTGTGACATATTCGATCCCTCGCTTTCCAAATAATTGAATATAGTATACCATCTATATCCACATTCTGCACTGATTGTTAAGTTGTTTTTTGTGGAGATACGCATAAAATCGCCCATAAAACAAAATGGAAAATTCTGTAAATTATATATATTTTATGGCAAATTCCGACAAAATAATACACGACGAAGAAAAATGTAAAAATAACAAATATTTTTGCAAAATGTGTTGACAAATAAAAAGTACATGCTATAATAAAATCATAAACAAGAAACATTCACATAGATAAATCAAAAGAAAGAGAGGTATGGTCCACCAGAAACTGAATTTTAACTCCAACGTTTTAAAGTACAAATGAATAAGAAAACCAATGAGAAGAAATCGTAATCAAGTACATGAGAAAAAGTAACGAATCGCTAAAGATAAAAATAGGACGTTACAGTATATTCATACAAAAGAAAAGTGGAAAGAGTACGAAAGAAGAAAAAACGGAGGAATAGTCCATTGGAGAGTATAGTCTAGAAGCGGGTGTCGATCAGAATTGATGGATGCCCGCTTCGCTGTGTGCAATAAGAAATTGCTCTTGTGTGGTACTTTACATCTATTCGCAATCTGCTGCTCTTCCGAGATAAGTTACAAAATATGTAGAAATATAAAAGAAAATAAGGTATAGTATACGAAAAAGGAGGTTTACGATGGGCAAGTTATTCAACAGGAAAAAGTTTTCGGATGAAGAGTATGATGAAGAAGATTACGAAGATGAAGATATAGATGAAGAAGAGGACCTCGAGGGGGAAGAAGACGAGGACGAAGATTACGAAGATGAAGAGGATGAGGAAGAAGACGAAGAAGAGGACGATGAGGAAGATTACGAAGATGATGAGATAGATGATGAGGAAGCTCGCAGAATTTACCGTCGGAATCGGAGAATCCGAAATCAGATCATAGCGTATGCGGTTGTTGTGGTTTTACTCGGCGGTGTGGCAGCAGGCTGTATTGTAGCCGGGAAGAGTGTCGCAGCCAAAATAAGCGAGAAGAAGGAACAGGCAGCGATGGCAGAGAGGGCAACGCAGGCACAGCAGGAAGAAGCACAGAATGTTGTGATCGATGCCCCTGATACCATAGAGGAAGAGCCGACAGAACAGGATTATCTGGAAGAACTTGTTGAGGCGTCCATATCCGAGATGCCGATTGAGGATAAAGTGGCAGGTCTCTTTATGATAACGCCTGAGTCTCTCACAGGTGTAGCAACAGCCACACAGGCGGGCAGCGGCACGCAGGACGCACTGAGCAAGCATGCGGTGGGAGGAATTTTGTATTCCTCCAAGAATATCAGCGATAAGGATCAGATTACAGAGATGCTTTCCAATACAGTTTCCATGAGTAAATATGCTATTTTCCTGGCGATCGAAGAGGAAGGTGGTGCAGACAGCGGTGTGGCAGCGAGCAAGGCAGAAGTCACACAGGTAGATGGCGAGGCGGCAATAGGAGAGACCGGAGACTCAACCGTTGCCCATGAGGCAGGCATGACGATCGGCTCTTATTTGAAAGAGATCGGGTTTAATGTAGACCTTGCTCCTGTGGCAGATGTGGCAGGAGGAGACAGTCCGCTTAAGGACAGAAGCTTCAGCAGCGATTCACAGACTGTGGGAACAATGGTGTCCAATATGGTGGAAGGAATTGAAGGAACCGGTGTGAGCTCCTGCCTGAAATATTTTCCGGGAATTGGTTCTGCTACGGAAGATACTTCTGCGGGCAGGGTGGAAATTACCAAGAGTCTGGACGAACTGCGGGCAGAAGAGTTTGTTCCGTTTAAGGCAGGTATAGATGCTGGAGCCGACTTTGTGATGGTGAGCAATGCGATAGCATCTTCCGTGGATGTAGACGGCGTACCGAGTTCCTTATCGAAGGTAGTTATCACAGATGTACTGAGAAGCGAGCTGGGATTTGAGGGTGTGGTTATCACAGACAAATTAAATACACCTGCTATCACGGAATATTACACTTCCGGTGAGGCTGCAGTGGAAGCGATACAGGCGGGTGCGGATCTGATCCTGGAGCCTGAGAATTATGAAGAGGCTTATGATGCTTTGCTTTCAGCTGTACAGGACGGAACGATAACGGAGGAGAGAGTTAATGAATCCCTGAGGAGAATCTACCGTGTGAAATGTGCGGGCAAGCTGGAATAGCCGGTTAAATCGGAAAACAGCAAGACAGAAAATTGTAGATATAGTTAAAAATGTTTGAACAAAATAATATTTTTCTCGAATTTGAAAAATTTCTGAAAAAATATGGTTGACAAAGGAAAGTGCATATAGTATAGTAATACTTGTCCGAGAGATAAGGAAACAAAATCTCAGACAAGTACATGCGCGAGTGGCTCAGTTGGTGGAGCACGACCTTGCCAAGGTCGGGGTCGCGGGTTCGAGTCCCGTCTCGCGCTCTATTAAAATCACTCAAAATGCTGATAAATACAGTGTTTTGGGTGTTTTTTGTTTCTCCAAATTTGCATCTAAACTGCATCTAAAGCGTATTTATGCGGTTTCTGGCTGTTT
>CAKRPS010000078.1 GCA_934385475.1 uncultured Lachnospiraceae bacterium
GAAGAAAACCTTGCTTGAAACTAACGAAATACTATACAAGCATGATTTCCCTCTGCTGGGGTCACCGGATAAATAACTCGCCCTACCCTTCCTGCATTCTCCGTTTATACATCTCTTCTGCCGCCAGTCTTGCCTTGGCCACAGGAAAACCTTTCTCCTTCGGGAAGCAGTAATACAGAATATGCGAATTTCCAATACAGATCACATCGCCCAGTTCATACCAATAATAATCGGCATACAGACTGTACGACTCGGATGGCTTCTGACAATAATGCAGCGCCCCCTCACAGCCGTTCAGTTCAAATCCATTTTTGTCATGGTGCAAAACTCCACTTCCTACAAGATAGATGGACCGCAGGTTGACCATCATACCGATCTCCACCTCGCATTCCATTTGGTAGGTTTCCGCCTCAAGCTCCTCTTCCACGCACTTTCTCTGCCATCGGTACCAGTCCGGAACATGGGCATACTTAGTAACACCCTCCTTAGCCTGAAGATATCCGTCCTCCGTCAGGATATACTCCTTTTGGCATTTCTGGCATTTCAGTGTAACACCTCGGCCTTCCATGGCTCCTTCCGTTCCACATTCCGGACATTTATACAGAACACGGTTGAGATAATCCGCCCGAAATGTTTCCTTGATGCAGATCTGATTTTTTTGCTGCCATTTAAAATTATCAAATGTAAATTTCTCGCCAATAATGGTATTGATCTCTTTTACACTTTTGTCTGCAATCTCCTCCGGCGAAAGAACATATTCAATATCAGCCGACACATCGACCTGTCTCGGCTGAAGATTGTTATAGAGCGGGTCCCGTTGAAAAGCGCCGTAGGTCTTTACCATAATAACCGGAACCTTCAACAGCTTAATACACTTCCCCAGACTGTCCGGAAGAGACGTTGCCGTACCGTCAAAACTGTAGCTTGCCTCCGGGTACAACAGAACCGAATTTTTTAATGTATGTAATGCGTAAATCATATCCCGTACCAGAATCAGATCTGTTATGAACTTGTTCGTCGGGATGCAGCCAAGCTTGCGCATCAGGAAACTTTTGCCGACGAGTCCATCCGAGGTACATACGATATTGAACGGGCGATCTGCGAACACTGTCGCTGCAATCTTCAGATCAATAAAGCTGGAATGATTCATCAGGATCAGACATGGCTCATTCGTTGCAAGACGCTCCATACCAATCCGGTTCGACTTAAAATGTGTCTTGCGAAGTTCCCCTGCGGATGCAAGTGTCATCACCTTTCGCAGCAGAAAATTGGGCCTTTGCGGAGGCTTATGCCAATTTTCTGCCATCAACAGGGCTGTCTGGTAGTCTGTTCTGACTGTTTTTATCTTCATGTCTCTTTGATTTCCTCTCAGCAATCTCTCTTTCAAGGATATCATACTTTCAAGACAGCGTATATTACTTTTTGGCCTCCGGCAGGCGAAGCCGGAACAGCCTTTTGGAAAGCTGTTTGAAGTTGAAAGGAAGAAGCGGATAGATATAGCCCTTGTCGGAGAGTGTCTTGTTGTTCACAATCGACAAAATAAAGAATACGATTGCTCCGATATATCCCCACAATCCAAAGATTGCCGTCAGGATCAGGTTGATAATCCTCATGAATTTCAGTGCATAGCCCAGTTCATAGTTCTGCTGCGTATAATTGGCCAGGGCTACAAATGCCATATAGAGCATAACCTCCGCATTGAACCATCCACTGTTTACGGAAAACTCACCAAGTACCAGTGCCGCCATCACGCTCAGCGGTGTACTCAGCATATTTGGGGTATTGACAGCTGCAAGCTTCAATCCGTCGATCGCCAGTTCCAGGATCAGGAACTGTGCAATCAGTGGTATATTGGACGGTTCCTTGAGCATAATGAACTGGAAGGATTCCGGTACCCATTCCGGATTTTTCATCAGAAGCAAAAAGGTCGGTGTCATTACATAGGTAAGGATTGCTATGATAAATCTCGTCAGACGCAGATAGGTTCCGGTAACAGGCGGAAAATAATAATCATCCGCTTCATCTATAATATCAAAAATAGAGGTCGGAATGATCATGGCCGACGGAGAATTATCTACCAGGATCACGACATCTCCTTCCAGTACCTGTGCGGCCGCCACGTCCGGTCTTTCCGTAAATTTAAACTTCGGAAAGGGATTGAACCATTTACGCTGATACAGACACTCGGCAAGACTTTCCTGATTCATGGTAAGTGCGTCTACCTGAATCTCCGAGATCCTTTTCTTGATCTTTTGCAGAAATTCTTTATCCACTCTCTGATCCATATAGCAGAGAACAATATCTGTTCTAGAGCTTTTTCCGGCATTCATCATCTCCATTCGAAGCTGTGTACTGCGGATACGTCTTCTGATCAGCGCCGTATTAAATACGACCGTCTCCACAAATCCATCCTTTGAGCCCCGGAGTGTCTTATCCTTATCCGGCTCATCGACACCTCTTGCCGGATAGGTTCTGGAATCGATCAGAATACATCTGTCATACCCTTCTATGAAAAGGGCAAATACTCCGGAGAGAATATTGTATAAAATATCCTCCCACTGATCCTTGAGATCCACCTCGACATAGGGAACCGTTTTTTTCGCCATCTCATAGGCGCTCTCCGGCATCTCGTCCTCTTTCAGATCCAGAAAATACTGCAGCATTTTTTCCATCAGTTCATCTTTGCAAAATCCATCAATAAAATAAATACAGGCTCTTTTGCCGCCGATTTCTATCACTCGATATACCACGTCAAAGCTGGTATCGGGACACATCCGTTCCCTCATGTATTCCATATTCTTTTCCAGATCGGTACTCATTTTAAGTGGACTGTTCTGTTCCTTCAACATAAAAACTCCCTTCCGAACACACCATTCTTTTCACTAGTATGCTCCTCGGGGAGTTTTCTTATTCTTCTTTATAACGAATGTCTACTGTTTTCCGGTACTTCCGATTCCGCCTCTGTCCTCATGCTCCAGATGCTCTACCTCATCAAAGATTATCTTTGGCTGATTTTCTACGATGCGAAATTGACAGATCCGGTCATTTACATGAATCTGTGTATCTCTCAACGCATAGGCCGGCATAAACCACTGATCATTATCCCCACAGTAGGAACAATCGATCACTCCCTGATGATTGGTCTGAATAATTCCAAAATTCTTAAAGGTAGAACTCCTCGGAACCACATGTGCCTCATAGCCTCTTGGAAGCTCCATAGCTACTCCCAGCGGTATCAGTTTAAATTCACCCTTCTTCATATCGATCTCTTCTGCCGCACGCAGATCGATCCAGTCTGATTTTCCATCGATATAGGTAAGCTTGTCTATCTTATCTGTAAAATATTTAATCCTTATTGTTTCCATCTTTTTCTCCAATCAGGCATAATCTCCACAGTGCAGAACCGGCACCGATGGGTCAGTCTGTTTCAGACTTTTTTGCACATCGATCACTCTCTGGTTACTGCTTCCTTTCCACCGAAGCTTGGTGTTCTTAAGTTCTACCTTAAATTCACCATCTACAAGGACATCCACATATTGCATTGTCGGGTAGTGGAGAATATTTTCCCACGAATCTCCCGTATACAGCCATATGGTTTTCTCTGGATACTTTTCCTTGATCTCCTGCATCAGATTGCGCACTTCCAACCGGTTGGCCGCATGAAGAGGATCGCCACCTGAAAAGGTAATTCCACTGATATACGGCTGCTCCAGCTGATCAAATATCTCCTGCTTGGCTGCTTCATCAAAAAGGATTCCTCCATCCGGATCCCAGGTGATAGGATTCTGACATTCTTTACAGCAATGAGAGCATCCGGCTACCCACAGCACGACGCGCAGTCCATCTCCATTGAGCATGTCGTCTTTTGTTATATTGTGATACCTCATAATTTCCCCCTGTTTTCCATACAAAGATTCTTTTTACATACTTTTTCTTTCTGCAATTTCCGCCATTTTTGCATCGCTCAGACGTGTGTCTCCATGGACACGTGAATAAGCCAGATAACCATTCATGCGGTCGATCTTTGTAAGATTGCGGCTTCCGCATACCGGGCAGACATCCATCTCCAGTTCCTGATGTCCACAGTCATCGCAATAAGCCAGGGAAAGATTTACACCCTCATAAAATCCCATATCCATAGCACGTCTTATCAGGGTTTTGATCGCTTCCAGATTATAGTCGATCGGATATTTCACATACTGGATCTTTCCGCCATTGGCAAGCTCCCAGAAACGGTATTCCAGATTCTGTTTCTCGATCGGTGTGATATTCTCTGTCACATGGCAGTGAAAGCTGTTCGATACATACTCTCTGTCGGATACCCCTTCAATAATTCCGTATTTTGCCCGGAACTGCTTCACCTGTAAGCCACAGAGGTTTTCTGCCGGTGTTCCGTAGATGGCATAAAGATTGCCATCCTCTTCCTTAAACTCTGCAATTTTGTTGTTGATATGCTCCAAAACCTCCAAAGCAAAGGCACCGTCCTCCACAAGGGATTTTCCGTTATATAATTCCTGTAATTCATTAAACGCCGTAATTCCAAAGCTGGCAGTTGCCGTCTTCAAAATCGGTTTAATCTTGTCATGCAGCTGCAAATGGCCTCCAAGGAATCCTCCCTCGCAGTAGGCAAGTGGATTCGTCGATGCACGCATCTCACCAAGGTAGGCATAGGTTCTGATATGAAGCTGCCGGATCAGATTGAGGTAATAGTCCAGCACATCATAGAAATCTTTTCCTTCCTGACGTGATTTGGCCAATATCATAGGCAGATGCAGAGAAACTACACCGATATTAAATCTTCCCACAAATACCGGAACATCATCCTCATCCGCAGGATGCATCCCTCCTCTTTCATACCAGGGAGACAAAAAGGCTCTGCATCCCATAGGAGAGATCACTTTTCCATATTGCTTGTACATACTGGCTATATAGCCTTTTCCGGTAAGGCTGAGCCAATCCGGGTACATGGTCTTGGCAGAGCACTCCACTCCTGCCTCAAAGACATCCTCCAGCTCCTTTCCGGGGCCATGAAGGTTCTCATCATACAGAAATACAATCTTCGGGAAAAGCACCGGCTTCTTACATTCCTTCTTTCCCTGTCCTTTACGACGCACATTCAACATGATAATCGTTGCCATTTTGGCAAATCTTCCGGTTCCGATTCCGGCCGTCACTGTAATAAAGGGATAATCTCCCCGGCTGCTTGCCACTGTATTAAATTTATATTCCCAGCCCTGAAAGCCCTGCTCAAACTCCTTGCGTACATCTGCCATGGCTTCCGCCTCCGCAGTCTCCGGGTCGATTCCAAGCTTTCTGTATTTCTCAACGTTTCGTTTATAGGATTTCTCCGCATATGGCTCCAGAATCTTGTCAACCTCCGGTACGGTAAATCCACCATACTGCTGGCTTGCCGCACTCAGGACGATATCACCGATAACATCAAAGGCAACATCCAGCGTCTTAGGCTCGTTGTACCAGATATTTCCCATCTCAAAGCCGCCGCTCAGAACCTCTGCCACATTAAAGAGACAGCAGTTCATGGTATCACGTCTTGCGGACATATCATGTACATACAGATATCCGTCACGGC
>CAKRPS010000079.1 GCA_934385475.1 uncultured Lachnospiraceae bacterium
GAGCAGGATATTGGAAATCCACATTATAATCATATTTTTGTCATAAAATCTCAATATGATCAGCAAAAATGCAGCATACCACAAAAAGGGATTAAAAAATACAGTCCGGTTGAACTGCCAGCCCTCCAACGGCGGCAAAAGCGTCTCTACCAGTCCACGCACCGGTTCAAAATCGTATAATCCATAAATCACACTGTTAAATACCAAAAACAGCATGACAAAATTAAAGGGATCACGGACGATCTCCGCCGCTCTTTTTTTTACAATATAATATATATTGTTTCCAACAAAATAGGCCACGCATATCGGAAGCACAAATTTCTTCTGTACTCCGTCCGCATGAAACATGCCATTCCTCCAGATATCCGCAATCTCCGCTCCTACCTCAGGCAGTGTCAGGGACGCATTGACGATCGATGAACGGATTGTCACCTCATCATTCAGAAGCATCTGCATAAACAGACGGTATTCGCACAGGACATATCCCCCGGAAAGCACCAGCAGTGCCCCTGCAAGAGGTACCGGAAATTTTCTGTCCCGGATCCAGAGCCAGATGATCGCAAGCACCAGATAACCCAGAATAAAAATTCCGTGGTAGGAAAAATACGATATAAGCGGATAACAGAACAGTCCTACATACAAAAGTACCGTCGGTTTCCGGTAAATACGGATCAAAAGGTAGACACAAAGCGGAATCGAAGCAAATGCAAAGCCAAACGCCGGGAAAAACCAGATCATTCCATAGGTAAACCCTACCATGTAGACAGCCGGTCTGCAGCATTTATACTTCTCCGGGTACAATTCCTTCGCAAGCAGCCGGAAAGAACACATTCCCAAAAGCACCTTGCAGAGCAGCCCCAGCACATAGGCTATATAGGTTGGAAAGATCCAATACAGAAGGCTGTACAGGGAAAAGGCCGCCGGCAGATTGTCTCTGCTGATCCCTCCCAGAAAGGGGACCTGACCGCTCTTCCAGAACAACCCTGTATTTTTCAGCATCTGGTACTGTGCCAGAAAAAGATCCATATTATCATGTACGGCAATATAGCTGTGCTCTCCATACCCGAAGAAAACACAGGCCATGAAAAGCAGACAGCCCACGATCGGGAACCAGAACCAGTACCGCGTCAGCCAGACAAGTACTCCCTGCCTCTGTTGTTTATTCTCCATGATTCCGGATTCCTTTCTTGCGAAATACAAACAGCTTCTGTCCGAAGAAATTCATGACAATAAAAATTCCCATTCCCAGGATCATGGCCACATTTTCTACGACCGTCACAGACTGAGAGGAAAGCAGAAGGCGCACCGCAGGCTTGGCTATCCCGAATGCTGCTCCATAGCAGACCACAATATTCAGGGCAAACCGCCACGGAAGCCATTTGTCTTTGTTTTCTACCTTAAAGGTAAGCTTGCTGTTCATAAAATAAGAGTAGACACTGCCTACAAAATAGGAGATGCCGCTCGCAAGCCAGTAATTAAAATGGGCAAGATTATACAGTCCAAACATAATCACCCAGCCGATCAGCGTATTCATCACTCCTACAATTCCAAAATGGATCACTTCCATAATAAAATCTTTATATTGCAGATACAGATCCTTTATCTTTTTCATCGCATATACCTTCTTTTTGTTTTCCTATTTCATAAGATGTGCTATCATCGACATAGATAGGTCGCGAAACAGCCTTATAGAATGGAGATCAAGCATGTCAACACTTACTGTACATCATATCGGATACTTAGTCAAAAAAATAGAAAAAGCGCAGAAAGCCTTCCTCAGCATGGGTTACACGCTGGAACAGGATACTGTCTATGATGACATCCGTAAGGTGCATATCTGCTTTCTCATCAAGGACGGCTACCGCGTAGAACTGGTTGCCCCGGCCTCTGATGATTCCGTTGTCAGCGGTCTGATGAAGCGGTACAAAAATTCTCCTTATCATATCTGCTATGAAACCACTGATTTTGAAAAGGATTATGCCACCCTCACTGAGAACGGATTTCTGGCTATTGATACCCTCACACCGGCTCCCGCCCTGCAAAACCGTGAGGTAGTCTTTCTGAACAACGCCTCCATGGGCATGATCGAACTGATCCGTTAAAACCTTTTGTAATGGTTACTCGCTTTTTCGTACATACATGGTGATCGTTCCACATTTCTGCTCTGTGAAATCAGACAGATCAAGGCTCGGCGTATAGCACCAGTGCCGGTCTTCCTCATTGTACATCAGCACCACATCAATATTTTCAAGGCTTTCCGTCTCATCCTCCCGTTCACCAAACTCCCGGGTAATGATCTGCCTTTCCTCTTCCCAATAATAAAATTCATCATATCCCTGCAAACGGAACCAGTAGTACATGGTACGGTTCGCCTCCAGATTTGGATAAAAGCAGGCTAACGCTTTCTTATCCGTCCCCTGAACCAGTTCCAGCGTATTCTGCATTGCACGCTTTATGCCCTCTCCCCGATAGGTGAAATAATCAGCCTCCCGAAGCACAATCCTTCCATGTGCCGCCAGCATCAGCAGCAGGCACAGCATATACACGATCCGCCTTTTGCCGGAAAGCGGTCTGAAATTACAGCCCACGATCACAAAGAAAAAGGCATAGCCGATCACGCAAGGCAGAAGATACCGCTCCGTCATGGCTGTTTTGCTGTAGGAAACACACTGCGGAAGCATAATAGACAAGGCAAGTAAAACTTCCCATCCCAGCTTCTTGACATGCTCCCAGTACGTCAGCAGAATCAGGCACATCAGGATTCCAAAACGGATATACCATTTCAGATCCGTAGCCGCTGCTGCCGCCCACACTTTGCCATAATCGCTTAAGGTCAGACTATTGTCAAGCCCTACATAGTCGTAGTTGTTTGTGCCGATCACAAACAGCAGCAAGAGCATTTCTGCCACAAAAATCCCTGCTACCACAAGCAGATACGGAAGCCTTGCACGGATCGCTGCCCACAGGTTCCGCACTGTCAGTTTTTTGTCCTGCATTTCATAATAAACCACATACAGGCAGACAAAGGGCAACAACAGAATAAACGGCTCTTTGTAAATTGACATCAGGAAAAGGCACATTGCACTGATCACCGCATGGATATGTCCTCCGTCCTGCAACCATCTGAGCAGGAAATAAAATCCGAGGGCAAACAGCATCATATCATAGGATTCCTGCGGTCCAAGCTTCCACCATACCGGAGACTGATACCCCACCATGACCGTGAGGGAAAATAAGGCCGCATACACAGGATTGCAACGCATCCTTCTTGCACAGTAGTATAATGCAGCCAGTGCCACTACAATTTCCAGAGCCTTCACTACTGACATTGCTGTCAGATTTGTGCCGAATATAACCACCATTAACACACGGTTGAAGTAATACAGCGGGCGAAGGCGCATCGTCAGGTCATATCCCATCGCCTGCTTCAGGCAATCGCCTATACTCCACCCTTCCAGCTTCATCCAGTTTTCATACTTTGCATATTCCCAGTCATCCACCAGATGAAAGCCTGACGTCAGGGTTCCCGTCGCCACAACTCCCCCGAATACCAGAACAGCAAAGAAAAGCCATACGCAGACGGCCTCCCTCTTCTTTCCCATATTCTCCAGACGTTGATATCCTCCATGAATTCCATTTATTATTTTTTCTGTCATCATTTCCTCTCAACGGCTCCCCTATGCAATCCGGATCAACCGATCTTACTGATAATAATATCCGCCATTTCGCCCACATTTTTCATAGACACAACCTGTCCCATATTGAATTTCATTCCAAACTCCTGCTCAATGGCCGCCAGCAGGTTAATATGTTCCAGGGAATCCCAGTCATCAATATCATTTGCGGTTGTGGCATCTGTCACAGTGATACTCTCATCATCAAACACATCTCTGAAAACTTCATTCAACTTTACAAATACTTCTTCTCTGCTCATTTTTTGATCTCCATTCTTATTATTTATTTACTGCGATCACTGTATTTTTCTGCACATACTCATCCGGGATCGTAAACTTCCATACACTTATCCCTTCGTTGGTCTCTTCCTGCAGAACAAATCCCTGCGACTCATAAAATTTCTTTACCATGGCATTCTTCGCCGTCGGGTAATAGTATCCCATAATCGTGGTAATTCCGCATTTCCTGCACGCTTCCACCACACCGTCCATCATGGCAAATTCCATATCCCTTTTCAGGACTCTGCAGCTCATCAGCCACAATTCCAGATGAAGCACATTCTTCTCACCTGCAGTATCCGCCGCCGTACCCATTTCCCGGTATGCCGGAATATCATCCACAGTTCCTTTCCTGCCGATCACTACGGAGACTACTCCGTTATCCCCGAACCTGTCCTCCAGCTTTCCATACAGTGTAATATATCTGTCATCCGCCGCAAAGTCTTCAATTTCGCTCTGCGTATATCTTCTGGTTGTCAGGTTAAACTGATTGCTCTTGTTCGTAAGCTGCGCGATCCTTGCCATGTATATCTGCTCAAAGGGCCGGATCGTTCCCTTCATTTCCAGCGAAAGAAGATATTCCCGGTAATCCCCGAAATTCTCCTGCTGCTTTTGGCGCTCCAGATTCGCCTTATACATATCATTTCGCTTCCGGTCATCCTCCGAAAGCCTTGTCACCTCAAAGAAGCCGGAATGATCCAACACCCGGATATACTGCTCCGGCGTTCCAATCTCAGGCACCGCCACTCCCGGAACCTGTGTTCTCACAATCTCGCGTTCCGCCGGATTGTCATCTACAAACACCAGACTGTCCGGAAGGATATTCAGTTCCCCTGCAATATCCAGAATATTTTTGCTCTTAGGCTCCCAGTTGGCCTTGATCAGTATGAAGTCATCCGGTTTCAAAATACCATCCGGATGCTCCAGTCCTGCTTTTGCATTGTCAAACTCATTCTTGGAATCGACATTCAGCATAACACCCAGATCCTTCTGTGCCTTCACATAGGTCTGAAATTCCGAATAGACCTGTCCCATCGAGGTTTCCTGACCAATCTCCAGATTTTCAACCCCGTCATCTCCCACAATACCGCCCCAAAGCGTATTGTCCAGATCCAGTACCAGAGATTTCTTGTTTTTGCCGAAAATGGCCTTGATAATGTTGGAAAGATTAAAGGCAAACTCCGGAATGGCCTGCATGCACATCGCATACTTGTACATATGCCAGTACAAAGGGTCAGCCCATCTGTCAAGCCCATAGGCCGCCGCCATATAATTCATATCGTTAATATAAAAGTTGTCATGCTCTGACGCATATTGATAGAACCTGTCATTCAGCCGGTTGATAAAGTGCATCCGCCCATGGGTATCCGCCGCATCCTGATTTCCCAGTATCCGGTAAAAAGGATACTCGAAGTTATTCTGGATCACAGGACAATGATAGGTCTCCTCCAGCTTGTCCCACATCACTTCAAAATGACCAAACTGCTCCTGCAGCAATTCCTCGATCTGTCCTGCCGTATCTGTCATGGCCGGATACTTTGT
>CAKRPS010000080.1 GCA_934385475.1 uncultured Lachnospiraceae bacterium
AAGCATTGTATTCACGGAACAACTCTTTAAGGGGTATCTTACTTATTTCCAACCAACAACAACTTTACACTATCAGAGGATCTGGACAAGTTGTATATTGGGAAGAGATTTGGTACAATAGACGCAGGTTTAATCAGAGTGGAAAGAGTGTAATTCATGCAGAAAGTTTCGTTGTTAGTGACAACCTATAATGCGGCAGAAAATCTTCCGGCAACCTTTCAAAGTATAGAGGAACAGGATTATGGAAATCTGGAAATCATTATCGTAGACGGAGGGTCAACGGATGGGACGGTCGATCTGATCCGGAATTTTGCAGCTTCTCATAAGGATGGAAGAATGGCGGTGCAATGGATTTCTGAGCCGGATCGGGGGCTGTATGATGCGATGAATAAGGCTTTTCACAGGAGCAGTGGTGACATCATTGCTGTGTGCAATGACAGACTGTGCAGGCCGGATGCGGTATCGAAGCTTGTGAATGCGATTGAGACGGCAGGACCGGGCTGTGTGGGAGCACACTCGGACCTGGTATATGAACAGGATGGTCAGGTGATCCGCAGCTGGCATATGGGAGAGGGAACGCTTCGCGAGGGCTGGATGCCGGGACATCCTACCTTGTTTTTGAAACGGTGTATTTATGAAAAGTACGGGGAGTATGATATATCTTACCGGTGCGCGGCAGATTATGAGTTTATGGTGCGTTTCCTGAAGGAGGAAAAGAACAGGCTGGCGTATGTGCCGGAGGTGCTGGTGTCAATGTTTTATGGAGGAACGAGCAATGCGGGATTGTCTAATTATCTGCTCTCGTTCCGTGAAGGGTGCCGTGCTTTGCGCAAAAATAAGGTGAAGCACTGGCTGTATATTACAGTGAGGAGAACCTTCCGGGTTCTTTTGCAATTCAGACAGAAATAGGGAGATAAAGGAAACTGACAAGCGGGTATGAAAAGTAAACTTTCTTTTTATGGAATCATAAATGGCCTGATCAGGCTTCTGGCGGCAGGAGCTGTTTTTTTGCTGTTTTTACACAGCATATTCAGCACAAGCTACATGGGCTATATCACAGATGCAAATGGAAATCTCCAGAAGCATACAAGGAACATTGCGGATCAGCCGTGGAAGCATTTAATAGTATTTGTTCTGGCGACGGCTGTGCTGTGGGGGTGTCTGCGTCTTTTCCGGAGGGGAAAAGAGCTTGGCAGAATAAAGTTTGTTGAAGGAAAGAAGTTTGTCAAAGCGTTGTGCATTCTGACTTGTGTTGTCGGAGCTTTCTGGATCATTGTGACACAGCTTACACCCGGCAACGATCCGGCCAAGGTGTATGCGATTGCGATGCAGTGGAGAAAGGGGAATTTTACCTCTTTTGCGGAGGGTGGTTACCTTTTCAGATATCCGTTTCAGTCGGGTATTATTCTGTTCTTCTATCTTCTTTCTTTCGTGGTTGGCACGGAGAATTATGTGGCTTTGCAGATGGTGAATGCGGTGGCTTTGACCCTCATTTGCTATTTTCTTTCTAAACTGACGGAGGATTTCTGGGAGGATGATGCCGCTTTCCCGGCGGCTGCGGCTTTGGGAGTATGTCTTTGGGTTCCCGTGCTGTATTACACGACCTATCTGTATGGAGTGTTGCCGGGTATGGCGTTTGCGGTAGCGGCGGTCTATCTGGTTATGCGTTACCTGAAGAGCGGAAAAATCCGTTACAGCATTGGGGCAGCGGTATGCTTTGGCATTGCGGTTGTTTTGAAGTCAAACTGCCTGATCTATGTGGTGGCGATGGGATGTTTTCTGGGATATGATGCGATAGACAGCCTGTTACACAGAGGAAAACAAGAGGGGAAAAGATGGCTTCTTTCCTTGCTGACCATCCTTTTGCTGGTGGGTGGCTGTGCCGGTTTTACAAAGGGATATCAGAAGGCGGTAGAGAATATTTCGGGATATGAGCTTTCCGATGGGGCGGCGATGGTTTCCTGGGTGGTTATGGGACTACAGGAATCGCCTACCGGACCGGGTGAATACAATGGCTATATCGGAGATGTCTTCCAGAAATATCATTATGATACAGCACAGATCAAAGAAGCATCGGTGGCAGATATCAAGAAAATCATAAAGCGCATGTGTGCCAACCCGCTGGATGAGGGCGTGACCTTTTTTGCAAGGAAAATGGCATTTCAGTGGAACGATCCGACCTTTATTGCGATGGAACGGACGCAGGAGCGGAAATCAGCGGTCACATTGCCGGACTATGCGCAGAGTCTGATCGATGGGCAGGCAAGCGTTGTGCTGACTGTTGTGCTGAATATGGTACAGACGCTGGTCTGGATCGGCGTTCTGCTGTACCTGTTCCTGCGCTGGAAAAGCACAAACCTCTACGAACTTATGGGAATTGTGATCTTCCTTGGAGGGTACTTGTTTCATTTTGTGTGGGAAGCGGGGGCATCTTATACACTTCCTTATTTTATGGTGTTGATTCCGTACGCGGTCAAGGGACATCTGGATCTGGTACGCTGGCTGGATGGAAGCTATGTGCAGCTTCGCGCAGGGAAGCTGCAGTGGAAGAGGAAAAGGGCGGTTTCAATCATACTGGGTATTGTGCTTACCGTGTTGTTTATCGGGCTTCTTACAACGACGAATTTATTTTACCGTACCATTGCCCTGGATGACGGAGAGGAAGCGAGGGAAGCTTTCTGGAACCGGACGGCAGTATCTTCTGAATTAAAGGGCTGGCATGCAGTTAAAGCAGGTGGAAATACAGACGAATATCTGACGCAGAAGGACGGAGAGGCCCTGCTTACAAAAGCGGATGGGCAGCCGGAGACACTTCTGGTAGAACGAGAGGATGAAGGGAATTATCTGCTCCGTTTTGAAAGTAATAATAAGGTTCTTGCAGTGCAGAGAAATGTAGAAACCGAAGAACTTTCCAAGCGTGTGCTTACCTATATGGAAGATGACATGAACATGTTTTATCAGTATGACCCGCAGATGTGTTATCTTTGGAAACTGGTTCCTGTCAATATGGCAGAAAATAAATTCTGCATTGTGCTGGACGAGTATGCACTGACATGGCGTGACGGACAGGTCAGTCTGGAGTCCTATACCGGTGCGGAAGATCAATGCTGGATTATCGAGTGATCTGAAATCAGGTCTGCGCCGGTTTGGTTGCCAGCCATATCAGGGCAAAGAGATGCAGCCGGAAACCGTACACGAAAAGCTTGTTACGTCTGCCGTTCAGATCGGATGGACGAATGGCGTGCATGGCGTTTGCAATAAAGGGTCTGGCTTCGATCTCCTGAAAGAGAGCGCGGACTGCGGCAGACTTCTGACCGGAGGCGCGCATTTCCTGCATGACAGGAATGACATAGAGCAGAGTCTGATAAACCGTGTAGTATGCAAGCTGAGGCTTTAGAAAAGGATAACGGTCTGTGTCGAAAGTCCTTTCTATCGTGTCAAAGAGAAGGAAAAGCTTGTGAAGCTGTGCCATGGTCACAGAGTGGCACATGGATTCTTCACGGCTGATATAATAATAATAAGGAACATTGGTAAAATATACGGAAGCTGCGTCGAGCAGACAGGGATAAGTCACCAGAAGATCCTCGCCATTACGGATATCATGAGGAACCTGCATAAGATGTTTAGCAAGCAATTCCCGGCGAAACAGCTTGTTCCAGATGTTGGGAGCAGCGTTGAAGGTAAAGTAGGTGCCGGAGTAGAGCATGTTCGGATATACCTGCTCCTGCAGCATTTTCTTGTCATAGTATCCTGGCTTGTAGGGCACAGCACAGACTTTCTGCTTTGAAGGCATCACTGCGGTGAAATCGCAGTGGATGATATCTGCCTGATATTGTCTGGCCAGGGCGCACAGATCAGGATACATATGGCGGTCTACGCGGTCATCACTGTCTGCAAAAGCAATGTATTTTCCGTGAGAAAGGGCAAAACCGGCCTGTCTGGCGGCGGGCAGTCCTTTATTTTCCTGATGAAGAACGCGCACCTGCCCGTGAGCGGCGGCGTACCGGTCACAGATTTCGGAGGAGGAATCTGTAGAACCGTCATCGACCAGAATGAGTTCATAATCGGTCAGCTCCTGACAAAGAATGCTGTCCAGACATTCTTCCAGATATTTTTCTGCATTGTAGACCGGAACAATTATGCTCAGGAAAGGTTCGTTTGACATTGCTTTTTCCTCGTTTCTAAATATAGTCGTATCAGTTACATGATATATTATATAGTATGTAGGGGTGTTTTTGTAAAGATTCGTTTGTTAAATGGAGATTCGCTATGAGTAAAATAGTCTTTGTGATTCCTAATATGACGGGGGGCGGCACCGAGAGAGTGATTTCTCTGCTGTCCGGGCAATATATAAAGATGGGCTATGAGGTGGCTATCATGCAGTTCGCGGGCTATGAGCATGCCTATGAGCTGCCGGAAGAGGTTGAAGATTTCAGCATTGCGCCCCGGTCTCACCGCAATCCGCTGATCGCGCTGAAGCGAATCCGGGATATGAGGCGTTACTATCGGAAAAATAAAGACTGCTATATTTTTGCATTCTGCGTAAACGGTACGATTTTTTCGGTGCTTGCAACGCTCTTTCATAAACGGCATCTGTTGGTCGCGGAGAGGAGCAGCCCGCTTAGCTGCAAGGAACCGAAGCTGCGTAACTGGGCATACCGGCATGCAGACCGGATTGCTTTCCAGACAGAGGAAGGAATTGGCTTTTTCCCGAAAGCGATTGCGGACAAGGCGGTGATCATTCCAAATGCGGTGGCGGATGATGTGCCGGATCGTTTTGAAGGGCGGCGGTCACACAGGATTGCGTCTGTGGGGAGACTCGGGAAGGAGAAGAACCACAGGCTTTTGCTGGATGCTTTTGCTGACTTTCACAAAGAAATGCCAGATTATGAACTGCATATTTACGGGCAGGGAGAGCTGGAAGAGGAATTGAAAAGACAGGCGCAGGAACTGCAGATCGGAGATGCCGTGGTATGGCACGGCTTTTGCAGGAATGCACGGCAGGAGATTGTGGATTACCGGATGTTTGTCCTTCCATCTAACTATGAGGGAATATCCAATTCCATGGTGGAGGCCCTTGGCATGGGAGTTCCGACAATCGCCACAGACTGTCCGGTCGGCGGCGCGCGGACATATATTGAGAACGAAGTAAACGGCCTGCTTGTGCCGGTGGGTGATAAAGAAGCCATGACACAGGCAATGCTGAGAATTGCAAGAGATGATGAGTTTGCGGAGAAGCTCTCTGTCAATGCAGCCGGTCTCAAGAAGAAGTATTCAATGGAAAGTATTGCAAAACAGTTTCTGGAGGCAGCGGGAATCCATGAGTAGGATCACGATATTGACACCAACGTACAACAGGGCAGAACATTTGCCGAAGCTTTATCAGAGCCTTGTGGAGCAGTCGGAAAAGGACTTTGAATGGCTTGTGGTGGATGACGGGAGCACGGACAACACAGAGGCTCTGGTGGCAGACTACA
>CAKRPS010000081.1 GCA_934385475.1 uncultured Lachnospiraceae bacterium
GATAAAAGCATATTCCACACCGTCTTCCGCTACGGCCTCCCAGTCAATATCCTCCTGATATCTCGAAACATCAATTCCCCTGTGGGATGCCACCTCACCATTTACGTAGTACTGCATTACCTGATCTTCATCCAGTTGAAGCTGTTCCTGATTATATGTATGATGCTTCAAATCCTGCAGGATTGGAAAGAAATGATAAGCTCCTGCATCTGCGACAACAATCTGGTCCGGGAAAAAGTATTTCAGCATGTCGATCGTGCTTTCCCCAGAGGCCATAAGCCCTTTGAGTTCCTCCAACATTCCGTCCTTTGTCTCGTCCTCTGTCTCCTGTCTTGCCTGCGTCAGTAAAGCCTCCACCTCTCCCTGTGTGTAGGTTGCCTCCTGCTCCAGCCGCAGATTGTCCAGCTCATTCAGGACTGTTGTATTCTCCATCTGGATTGCCCGGTATCTCAGTACCATGATCATGCACACGGTCACTGCCGTAAGTGTGATCAGACACAGGATGATCGATCCAAACAATGTCCTGTTCTCACTTCTTCTCTGTCTTCTTCTGTTTCTCCTGCCCAATAAACGATTTGCCTGCATTTGTTCCCTCCAGGATCTTATGGTTGTCTTTTTCTATTATATCCGTTCACTGAAATAGCTTTTGTAGCCTTCTCCAAAAATTTCTGTCGCCTTTGTAATGATCATGAATGCATCCGGGTCCACCTGTCTTACAATTTTCTCGACCGCCGGTGACATGGATTTCTTTACGGCACAGAAAATGATCTTCTTCTCTTCTCCCTGATACGCTCCCTGACCATATATATGCGTCACTCCGATCTCTAATTCCATCAGAATACGCCCTGTGATCTGTTCTGATTTCGTGCTGATCACATAAATAAGCTTTGCTTCATCCCTGCCATACAGCACGATATCCATGACCGTTGATGCACAGATTGCCGATATCTCTGCATACATGGCCGCCTCCAGATCCCTAAATATAATTCCCGATAAAATTACTATAATGGCATCTGCCACAAAAAACAATACACCAGTTTTCAAATGTGGCATTCGCAGCCGCAGTGCCTTGATAAGGATGTCCATTCCTCCGGTCGTTGCCCCTGCCCGAAAAATAACTCCTATAGAGACAGCTGTCAACACACCTCCCGCAAGTGCTGCCAACAGTATATCATCTGTAGCTGCCCCAAGAGGAGCCAAAATATTGGTAAAGACAGAAATCAACAGAATCGCATATATTGTTGAAAGCGTAAAACGTATCCCGAATTTCCGGGTTCCATACAAAAGGATCGGTATGTTCAACAACAAGATCAGAGTTCCTGTGCCAAGCGGCAGAAACCGGCTCAAAATAATGGAAATGCCTGTCACGCCTCCCGGTGCCATATTATTCGGATCAGTAAAAAGACTTACCGCAGCCGCATAGAAAAAAGCCGCCACCATTATGGCAAGATACTTTCCCAATATTTTTCTGCCTCTGCTCCACATAGAACCCTCCTGCACAAAAATTTGCTCCGGTGAGCAATTCCTATCACATAACAAAATCCGCATAACTTAGTATGCGGATTTCGGAAAGTTCCATACACGATTCTTAAATGCTTGCACGCACAAGCTTAGGCTGATATCCATTCTCGTGAAGCGCCTGAATGATCTTGTTCTTGTGCTCTGTTCCGTATGCCTCCAGAGTAATTCGCAGTTCAACAGCCGCTTTTCTGTTGATCGAAACAAACTGGTTATGCTCCAGCTTGATCACATTTCCGTTCTGCTTTGCAATGACATCGGCCACATGTGACAGTTCGCCCGGCTTGTCGGGAAGCAGTACCGATACCGTAAAAATACGATCTCTGAGGACAAGTCCCTGCTGTACCACGGAAGACATCGTGATCACGTCCATATTTCCACCGCTCAGGATGGATACGATCTTTTTATTTTTTACATCCAGATGCTTCAGTGCCGCAACCGTCAGAAGTCCGGAATTCTCGACAATCATCTTATGATTTTCTACCATGTCAAGGAAAGAAACCACAAGCTCCTCATCCTCTACCGTAATGATATCATCCAGGTTCTTGCTCACATAAGGGAAAATATTTTTCCCGGGAGTCTTGACCGCGGTTCCGTCTGCGATCGTGTTAACCTGATCCAGAGTAAGTACCTTTCCGGCCTTGATCGATTCCTGCATACAGTTAGCGCCTGCCGGTTCCACACCGATGATCTTGATCTTGGGATTCAGCAGCTTTGCCAGCGTGGAAACACCGGTTGCCAGTCCGCCGCCTCCGATCGGTACCAGAATATAATCTACAAGGGGAAGCTCCTTGATGATCTCCATTGCAATCGTTCCCTGTCCGGTTGCCACATCCAGATCATCGAAGGGATGTACAAAGGTATAGCCATTCTTCTCTGCAAGCTCATAGGCATGTGTGCAAGCCTCATCGTAGACATCTCCATAAAGTACAACCTCAGCACCATAGCCTTTGGTTCTGTTCACCTTGATAAGCGGTGTCGTGGTCGGCATAACAATAACTGCCTTTACTCCGTAGCATTTTGCCGCATAGGCTACGCCCTGTGCGTGATTTCCGGCGGATGCGGTAATCAGTCCTCTGGATCTTTCCTCGTCCGTAAGAGTGCTGATCTTATAGTAGGCCCCACGGAGCTTATACGCACCTGTCAGCTGCATATTTTCCGGCTTGAGATATACCTTGTTTCCTGTCTGTGCACTGAAGTAATCACTGTACACAAGCTTTGTCTCAGAGGCAACCTCTCTGACAATCTCATATGCTTCTTCAAATTTATCAAGTGACAATTTCTTCTCTGCCATTACTCGTCTCCCTCCTGCTCCTCACGTTTTACATCAAACAGTGCATCCACAAACTGATCCGCATCAAATTTCTGTAAGTCTTCTATCTTCTCTCCAACGCCGATGTACTTCACCGGAATCTGCAGTTCCGACTGGATCGCCACTGCAATTCCACCCTTGGCTGTTCCATCCATCTTTGTCAGGATAATACCGGTCAGATCGGCCACTTCACTGAACTCTCTCGCCTGCTGCAGGGCATTCTGTCCGGTTGTTCCATCCAGAACTACCAGATTTTCCCGGTGGACTCCCGGAAATTCCCGCTCTATGATACGGTTGATCTTCTTTAATTCTTCCATGAGATTCTTTTTGTTGTGGAGTCTGCCTGCCGTATCGCACAGAAGAACATCCACATTCCTTGCCTTTGCCGCATTTACCGCATCAAAGATCACGCTTGCGGGATCAGAGCCTTCCTTGCCACCGATCATATCAACCCCTGCACGGGCCGCCCATTCTCCGAGCTGTTCCCCTGCCGCAGCGCGAAATGTGTCTGCCGCCGCAAGAAGAACCTTGCGCCCCTGACCTTTCAGCTTCGAAGCAAGCTTTCCGATCGTTGTTGTCTTTCCGACTCCGTTGACACCGATCACCAGAACTACCGACTGTTCCTCCTCAAAAGTGTAAGCCGTCTCGCCCACCTGCATCTGTTCCTTGATATTCTGGATCAGGAACTCTTTACAGTCCATTGGCTCCTTGATATGGTTCTCCCTGACCTGTTCTCTCAGTCTGTCCAGGATCTCCTGTGTTGCCTTGACACCAATGTCCCCCATAATGAGGATTTCTTCCAGTTCCTCATAAAACTCATCATCAATCTTGGAAAAGCCACCAAATACAGAATCTATCCCGTGGACAATATTATTCCGGGTCTTGGTCAGCCCTTCTTTCAGTCTGGCAAAAAAGCCTTTCTTTTCTTCACTCATCAGTCATCCAAATCCTTATCAATCAAATTTACACTGACAAGGGCCGATACGCCCTTCTCCTGCATCGTAATTCCATACAGTCTGTCCGCTTTTTCCATTGTACCACGTCTGTGCGTAATTACAATAAACTGCGTGTTTTTCGTAAGCTTATGCAGGTACTTTGCAAAACGCGTTACATTGCTCTCGTCCAGTGCTGCCTCAATCTCGTCCAGCAGACAGAACGGAGACGGTTTCAGATTCTGGATGGCAAACAACAGACAGATCGCTGTCAGCGATTTTTCTCCACCGGACATCTGCATCATATTGACCAGTTTCTTTCCCGGCGGCTGTGCAATGATCCGGATGCCTGCCTCCAGCACATCCTCGTCCTCCATCAGCTCAAGAGTACCTTTTCCGCCACCAAACAGTTCCTTAAATACCTTGTCAAACTCCCGGTTGATCTCTGCAAATTTCTCATTGAACTGCTTTCTCATAGAGGTGTCCAGTTCGTCGATAATGCCAATCAGGGTTTTCTCTGCCTCTACCAGATCATCATGCTGCGTCTTTAAGAAAGTATACCGCTCCATCAGATTTTTATAATCTTCTATCGCATTTACATTGACATCACCCAGCTTTTTGATCTCATCCTTTAATGTGCCAATCTCCTTTTTCATAGCCGGAAGATCAGACAACTCTTCATCACGCATTCCCTCTGCGTCCGACAGGGTGATCTCATATTCATTCCACATGTAATTGATCTGGGATTCCAGAGATTCTTCCATTCTCTCCTTCTGGCTGTTCAGACGATATACTTCCTTATCCAGATCTGCCATTCTCTGCGACAGTTCCTCACGGGTGTTAAAGAAGTTCTTCTGTTTGCTGCTCAGGGCTTCCTTAGTCTCGATATCCTCTTTCATTTTTTTCTCGGCATCCGTCTGGGTTGTGTGTGATGCCGCGATCGTCTTCTCGATCTCCAGAATACTTTCCTTCTTGCGCTCTACCTCTTCCTTGCCGAGATGAAGTCCTTCCTGTACTTCCTTCAGTTCCTCTTCATGCCTGCCGATCTCATGCAGGACACGATCCAGATTCTGCTGGAAGAATTCCACACTCTGACGAATCTTCTCGACTTCCACATCCCACTCTGTCACCTTGGCAGCCTGTTCCGATTCCTCGGCGCGGTGCTGTTCAAGCAGCTTCTGGAATTCTGTAATCTGTTGTTCCGTATTCTTCTCAAGATTTTCGGAATCCTCCAGTTCACGCAGGATTTCATCCTTCCCTACCTGAATCTCCTTAATCTTGCGCTCAATATCCTGTTCCTCAGTCTTTAATTCACCGAAGCCCTCTTCTGTCTCTGTCTTTTTATCCTTCGCCTGGATCACACTCATCCGGGCTGTATTCTGTTCGATAAACTTGCGTTGGAGCTGACCCTTGATTTCTTCAAGTTCCATACGCATCTTGTTACGTCTGCTCTTGGTGTCCTCAATTTCTCCGTTCAGCTTTTCAATCTCATCGGCGTAGGCTTTCACCTTTTTCGAAAGTTCTTCCATCTCTCTTCTTCTTCCCAGAAGATTGGAATTGTTCTTGAACGCTCCACCACTGATTGCTCCACCAGGAACCAGAAGCTCACCTTCCAGCGTAACCATACGGATGCCGTAATCAAATTTTCTCGCAATCTTGACTGCATTGTCCACATGATCTACCACAACAATCCTGCCAAGCATTGCCTT
>CAKRPS010000082.1 GCA_934385475.1 uncultured Lachnospiraceae bacterium
CGAAGAGCAAGTTATCAGTATGGAACATTGCTCGAGGCCGGTGAAACAGGATCTCTTGCCATTGGTATTGGTATGGGACAGTCCAAGGGCAGCGCAAGCTATATTTCTCCTACACTTGAAATTACACAAACTGGCGAGAAGCATACCATTGATGGAGTGGAAATTGAATTCCAGCTTACTCCGGGCACTGAAGCACCGGCAGAGATGAATTTCTGGATTGAATCCCAAAATGCTTTGTGGATGGCTGAAAACTGCACGGGAACACTCCACAATCTGTACACACTACGCGGAGCTCAGGTTCGTGATGGAAACGCATGGGCAGAGTACATTATGGAATCGCTGGCTCTTTATGGTAATCAGGCGGAGGTAGTATTTCAGTCCCATAACTGGCCACATTGGGGAAAAGATACGATTCAGGAATATATGATTAATACTGCGGCTGTATATAAGTTTATTAACGACCAGACATTGCTTTATATTAATGAAGGTTATACGGAAACAGAGATTGCCAATATGATTCAGCTTCCGGAGGAACTGGAGAAAATCTGGTATACGCGTCAGTATTACGGTACCGTTTCCCATAATTCGAAAGCGGTATATGAGAAATATATGGGGTGGTATGATGGTAATCCTATCCATCTTGCTGAACTTACCCCATCGGATTATGCCCAAAAGCTGGTAGAATATTTCGGGGACACAGATGCTGTTCTTGAAAAAGCCAAAGAAGATTATGCCAAGGGAGAATATCAATGGGTTGCCCAGATTACTAATACGCTGGTTTATGCTGACCCGGAAAATATGGATGCACGTTATCTGTGTGCAGATGCTTTAGAGCAATTAGGATATCAGGCAGAAGCTGGTCCATGGCGCAATGCTTATCTTTGTGCTGCACAGGAGTTGCGGAATGGTACGAACTCCGATGAGGCAACACGGGCCAATGGCAACGGTGATGTTGTTTTACATATGACACCTGATATGATTCTGGATTATCTGGGAATTCTTATAGATACAACTAAGGCACCTGATTTGACTTTTACAGCAAATCTTATATTACCGGAAGGCAATTATGTACTCCGTGTGAAAAATGGTGTACTTCTTTATCAGAAGGATATGCAGGATGCGGATGCAGATGTGACATGGACTACCAAACGTGCCGGACTGTTGTCTGTTGTTCAGAAAAACGCAGAGAACGTTGCAACTTTAATCGAGCAGGAAGGTGATGAGACCTGCCTGACACGATTGATGGATGCCGTTACTGTTACAGCAGAGTATAAATATTTTAATATTATTGAACCATAAGTTTTTATGTTGGAAATTGGACATGTCTGCATCAACAAACAGGCATGTCCGCTTCATTCATGCTAACACAGAATGTGTTCTGAGTTGAAAGCGAATGATGATGGTTCAGTTGATGTTATTCTGTCTAATGATGCACCGGATGATACGACAAACTGGCTTATTTTTTCTATTACTCGGGGAGATCTTTTTTATAGTACACTCAAACGCCGTTAGGCTTACCCCAGGTAATAAAGAAAATAAACAAAGGAAATTAGGAAACACAGTCTGGATAAATCTTTCAAGAGCCAACTCTGCGTTAAACTTGTGTTTTGCGCATAGTTGTGTCGGTACTGTCAGCGGTTCTCTTTGCTTCGGATTTCCTTTTATTGCAGATTATATAGCGAAATAAATGCCAGCACAAGCCGTGTACATTATTTCCTCATAGCCCCACAAATTAAGATACCGACCTTTAAATAAAGGCCGGTATCTTTTCATTTTCATATTCTGATCGTAGCACATTATCTGTGCTCAAAATCCTCAACAAACTGTGTAATGAGATTGACAGATCCATCTATGCCGAGAATGCCGCTGTTGATACATAGATCATAGCTGTCGGCACGTCCCCATTTCTTTGATGAGTAATAGTTATAATAGCTCTGACGCTGCTTATCCTTTTTATTCATCATATCAATTGCCTTCTGTTCGGAAGTGACATCATCAAAACGTTCCATAATACGTTTTACCTTGCTTTTTTCATCAGCATGGATAAAGATATTCAGGCAGTTCTGATAGTCATGTAATGCGTAATCTGCGCATCTTCCGACAATGACACAGGGTCCTTCTCCGGCAATCTTTTTTATGGTATCAAACTGTGCCAAAAAGACTTTATGGCTGATCGGCATATCTACAAATGATGATGAATTATATCCAAAGGAATACGTATCCATAACCAGATTGTATAAAAAGGAATTGGTTGGACGTTCATCATGGCTTTGAATCATTTCTTCGCAAAATCCGCTTTCTTTGGCGGCACGTGTCAACAATTCTTTGTCATAGTATTTAATGCCGAAATGCTCAGCCACCTTCTTTCCGATCTCTCGTCCTCCAGAACCAAATTGTCGACCAATTGTAATAATGGTATTCATATAAACAACCCCTTTCCAGACTTACATCCAATCCTACTCCGATGACAGACTATTGTATCTTTCTAAATATTATTGTATCGAAATATTTTTAGATTTCAGTTATTTATATAAATATTATATATAATTTGCACAAAAAAATCAACAAAATGATTCTGCTACTGTATATTTTATGCTGTTTTTTTATTGCTTCTGAGTGTATTGATTCCCTCTACTACCAGTACAACAGATAACAGAATCAATAAGATACCCAGAATAGTCTGTGCCCAGTTACCCCAGTCAGCAGCCTGTACAGCACCTTCTGCATTGAGTACCTTGCCGCTGATAATCATGATCTGGTTCTTGACTGTTACAAACAGAGAACAGATTGTTACTATGATCATAAATGCCATCGGGATCAGGAACATCTTATTGTTCTTGCCGATGTTGTGCAGCCAGGTAGCAACAGCCAGAAGTCCGATTCCGGCAAGAAGCTGATTGGCAGCTCCAAACAGACCCCAGATCTTGCTGTATCCGGTCATACCCAAAAGGATGCCTAATACAACTGTGATTATGGTCGCTACATAAGGATTGATCAGAACCTTCTTCCAGCCCTCCTTGATGTCTGCCACTGTCTGTCCGGGCTCCAGGAAGAACTCCTGGAACATAAATCTTGCAAGACGTGTCGCTGTATCCAGGGAAGTCAGACAGAATGCAGAATATGTAAGTACCAGCAGGGTATTCAGCATGTTTACAACGCCTTCTGATGCAATACCGGCATACATCTTGGAAACACCACCGGCAAAAATTGCAGTTGCACCGGAAGTAATTCCGTTTTTATAAGCAAAGTTGATTGCACAGATCGTGATTACCGCAAGCACACACTCAAGCAACATACCACCGTAAGCAATCGGTTTAGCATCGGTTTCTTTATCGAGCTGTTTGGAGGTTGTTCCGGAAGAAACCAGGGAATGGAATCCGGAAATAGCTCCACATGCTACTGTCGTAAACAATACCGGGAACAGATACTGTGTACCATTACCGTTGGAAACTGCAAACCCGGAAAATGCCTGTAAACCATCAGCCCCACCCATTCCTGCATGCGAAACAATGATACCAATCAAAGCTACGGCAAGCATTGCATAAAGCAGGAAGGAGCTCAGGTAATCTCTTGGCTGTAACAGAATCCATACAGGTGTTACGGAAGCAATTGCAATATAAATACCCACAACGATCATCCAGACTTTGTCCGTCAGATAGATCGGATGGAAATTCATTCCGATTACCATACAAAGGGTAATTGCAAGAACACCGAAAATGGTTGATATTCCAATCGGTGCGTTTCTTCTGTATACAAGGAAACCAAACACAATTGCAATCAGGATAAACAACAGTGAAATCATGGCCACGGACGCATTGGTTGCGGATGCTGCCTTATCAATCACTCCGTTCTCTCCTACTGTTGCGCCAAATGTTGTTGCTACAATTGATGCAAACGCTGCAATAACAAGAATCAGGGTCAGGTATGCAAAAATAATGAAAAGCCTTTTTGCTCTCTGGCTCATATTGGTTGAGATGATCTCTCCGATTGATTGTCCTTTATGACGTACCGATGCAATCAATGCACCAAAATCATGAACGCCTCCGAAGAAGATTCCGCCGATCAGGATCCATAAAACAACAGGAACCCATCCGAAGATTGCGGCACCGATCGGTCCTGTAATCGGTCCTGCTCCTGCGATGGATGAAAAATGATGTCCCATCAACACAGGTGCCTTCGCCGGAACATAGTCCAGACCATCCTCCATTTCGTGTGCAGGAGTCTGCTCTTTGCTCTCTCCCACACCCCATTGCTTGCAAAGCCATCCGCCGTAAAAAACATATCCACACGCCAGAATTGCAATACAAACAATCAGCAGTACTAATGAATTCATACTCATATCCCTCTCTCTCTTATTTTTTGCTGTAAAACACTTTTTTCAAAATTTTCGCCGTTGAATGTCCGGATGCGTTCCTTTCAATACGGTCTTCGTTCAGAATGACCGCTGCAACACGAAAGTCCATCCAGCCATGCAGCGAAAAATGAAAACTTTTATAAATACGACATTTCTTTATCTCTCGTATAGCGTCTTTGTCACAGGTATTACATAAAATGATCGGGTTGATTACAGAGCACATATGCCCCGGGCCTATATGCAGCCGTTTCATACCATCGTCGTACGCATATTCTTTCATTTTTTGGAATAGATCCAGTGTCAGATGGGACACTTGAAACAGATAGACGAATTCCTCACTGTCTTCAGACCACAGCTCGGCCTTGCGTGATAATACATATTTCTGTGAATGTTCATAGAACTCACATAAAGCTGTAAGCGGAAGCTTATCCGCTTCATAGCGAGTGATATTATAATATACTTTAAAATAAGTTAATAATCGTTCTAATGCTTCTTCTGTGGTGTTATACTTCATTTTATTTTGTCCTTTAAAGTATCTTAAACAAAAGCTTAACACCTTTCGCATAAATATTCAATGTTTTTCTGCCTTTTATCCGGCTTCAGGGAAGTTTTTCCAACAACTGAGTAAAATAATCAGGCAATGGGGCTATAACCTCCAGATACTCCCCGGTCGATGGATGGATCAGACCGATCACCATGGCATGCAATGTCTGCCCTTCCAGATGATAAGGTGTCTTTTTGCATCCGTAGATCAGGTCTCCAAGCAGCGGATGTCCTATGCTTGCCATATGCACCCGTATCTGATGGGTCCGTCCAGTCTCCAGCTGGCACTCGATATAGGTATAGTTCTGAAAATGCTGTAATACCTTATAATGGGTGACTGCATTTTTTCCGTT
>CAKRPS010000083.1 GCA_934385475.1 uncultured Lachnospiraceae bacterium
AACAAGGACAACTATGATGCCCTTATGAAGCAGATTCAGTCTGTAATTGATGCAGACAGCACAAATAAATAGAGGTTTATGGTGTATTTTGCTGTGGAAGATGAAAAAGTGCTTGCCACCTGTATGACTGTGCCACTGTCCGGCGATACATGGGAGATATGCAAGCTGGCGGCAGCTGGACAGTACACAGGAACAGGAGCAGGCAGTGCCGTATTTAAAGCCTGTATGGAATACGCAGTTGCCCATGGAGCAAAAAAACTTTCTCTTATTTCCTGTCGTGCATTGAAACCTGCTATTCATATTTATGAAAAGTTTGGATTTCGGGAAGTACCACTTAATAAAGAATTTTGGGGTGCTGAAAAAGCAGATATTGAAATGGAGTATTTAACAGATTTTGTAGATACCATTATTGGTGTTGCCAGTTCAGAAAATAAAGGTCAGAGGAAAAATTGCATGAATATTACAGTGTATCTTGGCGCAAATGAAGGAAATGATCCATGCTTACGAAAAGCAGTTCAGGAATTGGGAACATGGATTGGAAGCAGTGAAAATGCTTTGGTCTATGGCGGTTCTAAATCCGGATTGATGGGGGCCATAGCTGACAGTGTTTTGGAGGCTGGCGGCGAAGTGACAGGTGTTGAGCCGCAGTTTTTTATTGAAAATGAATTTCAGCATGATGGATTGACAAAGTTAATCGTGACAAAAGATATGTCAGAACGCAAAAATAAAATGATAGAGTTAGGTGATGCTTTTATTGCTTTTCCGGGAGGAACCGGAACACTAGAGGAAATTGCAGAGATCATGTCGAAAGTGTCTCTGAAGCACTTGAACGCTCCTTGTATTCTCTATAATCTGAATGGTTACTATAATGCTCTGAAATCTCTTCTGGATCACATGATTGAAAAAGGACTGTCTTCCAAGGAACGGCAAAAGGGAATCTATTTTGCAGAGAACCTTGATGATATAAAGCGAATTTTGCATAAGCATGATTAAATAAAACGGTATTGGTGACGGATTGTAAATAAGCTGAATTTAAAAAATACGTAAAAGACGATAATATTTCATTTACATTAGCTATGGTATATGCAGTATGTAAATGTGCAAATCAGACAGAAGCTTTGTCATATTGGTATGAGCTCTCATAATCCGAAGGTAGCCATTAAGGCAGCAGAATCCGGTTATGTGGAGATGATCCTGTTCAGCATCAACCCGGCTTTTGATATGCTTCCCGCCAGTGAAGATATCGATACGATGTTCGCCGAGGAGTTCGATGCCGGACTGAAGGGAATCGACTCAAACAGAGTAAGACTCTATAAGGTGTGTGAGCAGAATGACGTAGGCATCACAGTCATGAAGGGATTTGCAGGAGGCAGACTGTTTGATGCAAAGCGTTCTCCTTTTGGTGTGAGTCTGACGCCGGTGCAGTGTATTCACTATGCGCTGACCAGACCGGCTACCGTACAGTCTCACTATGAGTTACTGGAGCATAAGGCATCAGAGTGTATCGGGTGTCATGCCTGTGAATCCCGTTGTCCGTTCGGTGTTTCGATTGCGGAGCGTATGGAAAAGACAGCAGAATTATTATGAGAAATCCAAATAAAAGTGCAATTTCACTTCCTGAAATCCCGAAAGGATTTTCTTTGCGCTTTTATGAAAAAGGAGATGAGAATGACTGGGCTGATATTCAGGTGGCTGTTACTGAATTTCCAAATCGCGAAGAAGCCTTAAAATGCTACGATTATTATTGGCAATATATGGACGAGCTGAAAAAGAGGCAGCTTTTTATAATTGAAGATGCCACTGGAAAAGCTGTATCCACAGCTACCGCGTGGTACACGGAAAAAAAACCAGAAAATAGGTGTTGTCCATGGACTTAGTTGTCTTCCGCAGTATCAGGCTAAGGGGCTGGGAAGGATTGCGGCAGCATATATGATGGATTGCTATTACCGGATAATGCCTGGATGCCCGGTGTGGTTAGATACGCAGACATGGAGCTATAAAGCGATAAGGATCTATATGAATCTTGGTTTTACTCCTTTGAAAAAAGCAACATATAACGAAGTGCCTAACGAATTTGAAGAAGCAGCCAGGGTTCTTAATGGAAAGATGCGAGAAGATAAATTCAAGCAATTTATGGAACTGGCGGAGTAAAATATAGAAAGTCTCATTTGGGAAAAGGCTATGAAAAAACAGCTGCCATATCTTCCGGCAACGGTGCGGTAAAAATCAGTGTTTCCCCGGTGATGGGATGTTGGAAGGACAGACGCCAGGCATGCAGTGCCTGCCGCTGTATCAGCTCCATATCCGGATTGTAAAGATAATCTCCGATCAGGGGATAACCCAGATATTTCATATGAATCCGTATCTGATGGGTACGGCCGGTCTCCAGGATCAGAGAGACCAGGCTGTATCCGTTTTTTTCTTCCAGAACTTTATAATGCGTAATGGCAGACTCTCCCTTTTCAAAATCCACGGTGCGCTCGATGACAGAGCCCTCCTTGCGCCCTAGTGGTGCGGTGATCGTGCCATCAGGCGGCCTCACCGGGCCCTTCACAATGGCAAGATATTCCCGCGTGATGCCTGAAGATGCTTTGTTGGCGATCATGGAAGACAATATTCCAGCACTGACAGAATGTTTTGCCACGATGGTCAGTCCGGAGGTATCCCGGTCTAAACGATTGATACAGCGGAAGACGAAAGGGCAGTTTTGTTGCTCAAAATAATAAGCCAGAGCATTGGCCATGGAATTGTAATAATGATTCATGGAAGGGTGGATTGGCATTCCGGCAGGTTTGTTGATCACCAGTAGATCCGCATCCTCGTAGACAATGTCCAGTGGCAGATTCACAGGAGGAATTTTTTCAGAGGAACGATCTTCCCGGATATAAAGCGTCAGAGTCTCTCCAGGTTGCAGTATATGATTCATAAAGCAGGGAGCTCCGTTTACCAGCACGGCGGCCGGGTCTTTTTTTAACTGCACCAGATTGTGGGAGGAAAAGCCCTTTTGCTTCAGAAAATGACTGACCGGAAGGGGTGCTATGGAATTGTCCGCAATATAGGTAAGTGTTCGCTCCATGACAAAATCTCTTTCTCTATGATTTACCATGATAACATAAAAAACTCCGGTCGTGTATTCTGGTGTGCTTTTGTGTTAAATAAAAAAAATAGATTGTAGTCAACCAAATAAGAAATAAGAAAAGTTTTAAGAAGTAGATTTAAACGCTTCGCACATCCAGAAGCCATTCTTTAGCCGGTTCAATGCCACCAAAAAATCTAATTGCAAAACCGTGTCCATATAATAACTTTTTAAGCTTTTTATTGGAAAGTCTGTCTGCCCCCACAAAGGCTACACGCATAAAATGTTTGCCAGGCTTGATGAGTGCATCTTTTTTCCTTTGGCACCGGAAGTTTATCATACATAGCATTGAGCAGTTATTTCGGTTTTGATTGGTTCACGTATTATAGCATGATTGTTTGCGAAAATAAAGTACCTATGAATTGCTTGAATGTTGAGAAAACAGACTGTTTGATAACCTGACATTTGTTAGTTAAAATGTTCCTGACAAATGTTAGGAGGAATAGTGTGAAAAGTCGATATCAGATAGCAAGAAAATGGTTGATTTTCTGGTGTTTATTTATAGGAATCGGTGCCGTAGCCGGAAGCATTGGAATGTTCGTTGCGCCGGATGGAAGTATACTGGGCATGTCTGGGATGCTGCCATATTTCCAGACACTTCCGTTTGCGGATGTACTGTTTCAGAATTTTTTCTTTTCCGGGGTTGCGCTGCTGATCGTGAATGGGTTATCGAATCTGACAGCGGCAGCATTATTGCTGGCAAGAAAAAAGGCGGGAATTCTTCTTGGAGGTATATTCGGAGTGACTTTGATGCTCTGGATTTGTATTCAATTCTATATGTTTCCCTTAAATTTTATGTCTACGATTTATTTTATCTTCGGGGTGATTCAGGCATCGACCGGTTTTGCTACATACATTTTTTTTAAGCAGGAAACATTCGCACAAATGGAAAAGGAACATCTGCAGGGACAGAATACAGATGTTGTGGAACAGGGGTGCACCGATACGAAGCTTTTGCGCACAGGCTTCCGGCAAGATAAAAAATGCGGAGTAATCTGTGTTCGTCAGGGAAAAGAGGTGCGAAGATATGAACTTTAAAACAACCAAAGAACGCATTATCTACGAAAGTCTGGTTCTGTTTTCCCAAAAAGGATATGAAGGAGTGTCTATGCGGGAGATTGCCGCTGCTGTTGAAATTAAGGCGGCTTCTCTTTATGCTCATTTTTCCGGCAAGGAAGCTATTTATCAGGCAATTGTTGACACGATGAAACAACGTTATAATGAGAAAGCCATAATGCTGCATATTGATGGGAATATCCCCGATGCAGACATTACAGTTTACGAGAACATTTCCACGGAACAGTTGTATGCGATTGGTGAGCAACTATTTTTGTTTTTCCTGCATGACGAATATACAAAAATGTACCGAAAGATGTTGACCATTGAACAATTTCATAACCCAGTGTTGGCAGCAGAGTTTTCAAGGCAGTATTATGATGAGGCGATTGCTTATCAGAAAAAGTTATTTGCAATGCTGGCGGGGAAGGAAAATTTCATAGAGGCAGATTATGAGATTATGGCAGTACATTTTTACAGTCCCATGTATACGCTGATTACGCTTTGCGACAGGCAACCGGAGAGGGAAGGAGAAGTGCTGGATCTGTTAAAACGGCACATAGAGCAGTTTGTAAGAATATATAAGAAAGCTTGAATTTCAGAGAGTTGGCACACACGCTTCCGAGTGTGCCAACTCTTTTCATGGTAAAGGACGAAAGAGTAATTCAGATGATAAAGAGGTATTTAAGAAGCGGAGTGATGGAAAATGGTGTGGTGGCAGAGACGGATGAAGGCTCACCACAGGGAGAAAATCTCTCCCCGCTATTAGCCAATGTCTATCTTAACGAGTTCGACCAGGAATTCAACAGAAGAGGTGTACCATGCATTAGATATGCAGACGACATCGTGTTGTTGGCGAAAAGTGAACGGGCAAAGACTGATAAACTGGGGTTTTTATGATTTGGCCACAGCCTATCAGTCCATGCACGTCAACTATTGAACCACATATGAGAAAATGGGCTGATGAAGCAACTAAAACAGCAGTATGGGAAGTGTATAAGTTCATTCACGTGAATACTGTTGC
>CAKRPS010000084.1 GCA_934385475.1 uncultured Lachnospiraceae bacterium
CCTTCCTTTTCATATGCCGTACTGTTTCCTCCGGAAGCTTTGTCACCTCCATCGAAACCTGGAGAAGATTTTTTTCTTCATTTGCAAGATCATAAAGTGACACGGAAATATTGGGGTCCTGTGTCATAAAGGCATACGTGTTCTCCCCAATCCGAAAGCCATTCGTCTGTATCCGTTTGCCCTTAAACGGCAATACTGCCCCATTCCACAGTACTTCCTTCAAATAGACTACACAATAGTCATTGCAGGGATCGATCCGCACTGCACTGCGCCCGCTTTCAAGCGGTACATGGATTCTGGTCATGCCGGACTCCTCACGAACCACCTCTTCACCGGACTGCTCCTCCAGGAAAAAGGACTGTTCCTCCCGAAATCCCATGCCGGTATCTTCATAAATCTGTATTTTGTCGCGGTTACGGCGTATCTCCTGTCCCTTGCAGAACGCTTCCAGCGTATATACCGGATTCCCGATTGCCTCCCGGATCTCCGCCATGGAAGAATTTTTCCCGGTGACATGCTTCTGGAAATTCATCTCCTGCCGCCGGTATCCCTCCGCATCTGCCTGTGAAATCTGCAATTTTTCAAGCAACGCCGCAAAATCAAGCTGATTTCTCTTCTCGTTCTCCAGCAGATAACAATACACGGCCCGGAATGCCACCTCATTCGTATCAATACTGCGTTCAAAAGTCCACTCATAGTCGATGACCGTCCATTTCTTCTCGGCAATCTCCTTCGGACTCAGCTGTCCATCACTTTCCTCTGTATCGATCAGAATATTCGAAAAGATCAGGTCATAGTCTGTCACATGACATTCTTCCCCATAAGAAATCCTTTCCCGATACAGATCAAACAATCTGTGAAACGCTTCGGTATCTCCTTTGGCCAGACACCCATCCAGAAGCTGTTCCAGTGTGACTCCCTCTACGAACTCAAATGCCGCATAGGGACTGCCATCCTCATTCGTTTTCAGTTTACATCTGTTAATGCCAAGTGCGCTTCCCCGGTATCTTTCTTTCAGCTTTTCTCCCGCTTCGACAGTCTTACGGATGTGCTCCTGTGCCAGAGCTCCAAGCGGGTACTTCTGTATCTGTTTCCCCTCCCTGTTCTGCACCAGAACGGTTTTGATCGTGTATTCCTCAGCGCGGTCATTGGAATACTTTACATACTTCTCTTCCAGTTCCGGGCCCAGAATCATCATATAAGAATTGGAGAACAGCGGGAACTCCTTTTCCTGCAAAATGGTGTCAAAAACCCTCTTTTCATCAAAGAGCTGCAGTCTGTCTCTGTCAAAATTACGCATGTTATTTGTTAATTCCCCCTGCTGTGGGAGACGTTCATCCGAATACAGACTTGTCATGAATTTATAATCCGGATAAGGATAGTACATCTGAATCTGCTCAAAACCGCATTTTTCTGCAATTGTGCAAAGTCCATCTCTGGTGAAGGTCCGCACCACTCCCCCATCCGGGTAGCCTTCCAGACCACTGAAGTAGGTGCCAAGATGATCCTCTCTGCATCCTGCCCAGTATTTTAGTCCGAATTTATTTTCAATTGCTATTGCAATATGTCCGTCTTTCTTTACATGCTTCCGGATAATCTTCAGAAAATCCTCGTACGGAGTATCAGAATTGATATAAGCCTGACCATACTCGAACACACCGATCAGACAGATATAATCATAATCACAGGGCAGATCAGGCTCCACATCCTGAAAATTTCCCACATGGATCGTCACATTGTCACATTCCATGTGCCGGTAAGCATTGATCATGCTTCTCTTTTTGGAAAGATCAATGCACGTTACCTCCTGCGCCTTTCGTGCAAGTGCTCCCGTGATCGCTCCACATCCGGCTCCGATCTCCAATACCTTCATATTTGTTGTAATAGGAAGCCACTCCACAATATTCTCACGCAGTGGAGAAAGATGATAGAGAGCCGGCCAGCTTTTACGCTCCTCAATAATCCTTCGATATTCGGCTTGTGAATAATTTCTTGCAATTTCAAGCAGTTCATCTTCCACCTCTCCATCGCAATATAAATCTTCTCCCGGATAATGTCTGAGATTTAAGCGGATTTTTCCAATCTCTAAAATATAATCCTGATTATTTAATTCTGGGTGTTTTTTATTTTGCAACATATCCTGCATAAGCAGAGTCCTTACTCCTATCTTATTTTATTGTGATCACCGAATTCATATCATAAAATCCCACGGTATCCTTGTCAGAAATGACGGTAAGGTTCAATACATCATACAGCCGATGGTACACTGTAAAATCATTGTTCTCATATCCCGTAACTCCCAGAGAAAGCAGATAATCTCCTCCTTGCAGGTTCATATCCTGCGTGAAGGTAATCTCCTTTTCCTCCCCTGCTTCAACCGATTCCAGAAAAGCTTTCTCAAACATCGTGTTAGTTCCGGTTATCTCCGTTCCCCGCACGTTCTTAATGGTAAAGGCAAAAATAGGTGCCTGAAGCTTCTCCTGCATCCGCACCTTCATATGGATGCTAAAGCTTCCACCCTTGAGGATTGCGGAAGTCTTCATTCCTTTGTCATCCGTAATATAATATTCCGTAATCACAGCCTTTTTAGAGCCGTACTCTAATAATTCAGGATTTTCTGCCAGTGCAGAATTTCCCTGCGTGCCTGCCGCAAGTACCTTGCTGCCATCAACACCCTTCGCAGCCATCTCTCTGAGTTTTTCATCGTCCAGAAGACGCTGTGACTCTGTTGGTGCCACATACTGTCCCACAAGCACCTGCTTGTAAGTATCGATCATCTGCTTGGGCTCACCTTCGCCAAGCTTTGTGCCCTGATTCAACAATACGACTCTGTCACAGTATTTGCTGATACTGCCCAAATCATGACTGACAAAGACAATTGTTTTTCCCATTTCTTTAAATTCTTCAAATTTATGATAGCATTTCGCCTGAAAAAAGACATCGCCAACGGAAAGCGCCTCATCCACGATGAGAATTTCCGGATCAATATTGATCGCTACCGCAAACGCAAGCCGGACAAACATACCACTCGAATAGGTCTTGACCGGCTGATAAACATATTCTCCGATATCAGCAAACTCCAGGATCGCATCCAGCTTCTCATCAATCTCTTTCTTGCTGAACCCGATCATGGTTCCATTGAGATAAATATTCTCAATGCCATTATATTCCATGTTAAAGCCAGCCCCCAGCTCCAGAAGTGCCGAGATTCTGCCGTTGACGGTCACGCTTCCCCTTGTGGGTGTCAGAACTCCGGTAATGATCTTGAGAATTGTGGACTTTCCCGAGCCGTTTGTGCCAATGATTCCCACGCACTCTCCCTGCCGGATCGACATACTGATCCCCTTCAGGGCATGGTACTCGGTATGATGTTTTCCCTTTCCCAATCCCAGTGCTTCCTTCAGTCGATCCGAAGGCTTATCATACAATTTATAGATTTTCTCTACATTATCTACCTGTATTGCTATCTTTTCCTTCATTGTTTCCAATACCTTTTGTGTTAAACTCTGTTACAGGACATCCGCAAAATGGACTCTCATTTTTCTAAATACCAGTGTTCCGATACAAAACATGCTGATCGTGAAAATCCAGAAGTATGTGGAAGAATAGAAATGCTCCCAAAACCATACCTTTTCATAAATAGCGCTCCGATATCCATTCACGATATAGACAAGCGGATTCAGCTTGAAAAGTGTCTTCATATTGTCTGTCTTTAGCATCGTGATGCTCCATAGAATCGGCGTTGCCCACATTCCGATCTGCAAAGCTATATTAATGATCTGCTGTAGATCCCTGATGAAAACCACCAGTGCGCAGGTCAGATAACTCATTCCCAGCACAAGCAGAAACAGACAGATACTGTAGTAGATGATCTGCAGGGTATAAACGCTCGGATAATATCCATATCCGATCGATACGAAAAGCAGAACCACCACAAAAAACACATGTATGAAAGTCGCCGCGATCACCTTGATGATCGGAAGAATACTGATGTTGAACACGACCTTTTTAACCAGATAATTGTATTCCACCAGCGCCATTGTCCCCTGTGTGATCGCCTCAGAGAAGAAGAACCATGGTACCAGACCCGCTGTCAGGTACAGCACATAAGGAACCTCCAGTCCGCTGGCTACCATCTGGCTTCTGGTGTCAAATACCTTATCAAACACGATCCAGTACATCACTACCGTGACAACCGGCTGCACCATTGCCCAGACAATTCCCAGATATGAGCCTGCATAGCGCTTTTTGAAATCATTCTTGGCAAGCTTCCATATCATTTTCCGGCACTGCCATAATTCGATCGGTGTTGTCACGATCCTCTCATAATAGATGGTGAAAATAATACATGTAAACGTGATCAGCACGCACCCGCTGACTTTCTTCATCCGCTCCGTCACCTGATCTGCAAGCGGATTGTGATGCTGTATCAGCACCAGCGCCAAAATCAAACCAAGCCCCCAGAATATTGCTATTGCTGCGGGCTTAGGAATTTTTCCTGCTCTTTTTTCTTTTTGTTCTATACTACTCATGATCTCTGACCTTTACTCTTTAGCGGTATTTCTCGGTAAACGCTTTGATTCCGTCCCATTTCGTGTCTTTCTCAGACATGATAAGCTTTGTTCCTTCCGGAATAGGCCAGTCGATACCGATATCCGGATCCTTCCACAGGATACCGCCCTCGTCATTCGGATGATAGAAATCAGTACACTTATATGCGAACTCCGCATAGTCTGAAAGCACGAAGAAACCATGTGCAAAATCCTTCGGGATAAAGAACTGCTTCTTATTCTCTGCGGAAAGAACTACTCCGTGCCACTTTCCGTAAGTAGCAGAGTCCTTGCGCAAATCCACAGCCACATCAAACACTTCCCCGCTCAGGACACGAACCAGCTTGTCCTGCGGATAATTTATCTGAAAATGAAGCCCCCGAAGCACGCCCTTCACGGAAGAGGACTGGTTGTCCTGTACAAAGACCTGATCAATTCCCGCTTCCTTATAGTCATTATAATTGTAGGTCTCCATAAAATAGCCTCTCTCATCCCCGAACACCGTCGGAGTGATGATCTTGAGTCCTTCAATTTCACATGTCTCTACTGTTATTTTGCCCATTTTTCCTTCTCGCTTTCTCCTTTTTACTCTTTCCCTTATTC
>CAKRPS010000085.1 GCA_934385475.1 uncultured Lachnospiraceae bacterium
TCGGGGTGACAGGATTCGAACCTGCGACCTCCTGGTCCCAAACCAGGCGCTCTAGCCAAGCTGAGCCACACCCCGAAAACTTGACGCGTCTGATTTATTCACAACGCAAGTAGTATTATATAATATACATTTTCCTCTGTCAACAGTTTTTCCACAAAAATTTTACTCTAAAAAATTTAGCGTGTAATGCGCCACACCCTTCTGGTCAATCTCCATCAAAACGTAACTGGGAACACGTCCTTCCTGTCTCGGATAACTCAGACTTCCGGGATTGATCAGCGTCAGATCCCGCTCCTGTTCGATCACTGGCCGGTGTGTATGTCCACACATAACAATATCTACCTCGCGGGAACGTGCCTCCTCTTTCAAAATCTCATAACCCATGGATACATAGTAGTTATGTCCATGGGTCACCCAGACCTTATAATCTCCGATCAAAAACTCTGTCTCTCTCGGAAGGCTGCTAAAATAGTCATTGTTGCCCTGTACCATCTCCACCGGGCAGCCTGCCGCCTCGCTGATCAAGTATTCGCTACCTTCCACATCTCCACAGTGAACCAGAAGGTCTATTTTTCCGACCTTCTCCATAACCTTTAGAAAATTTTCGTTTCGTCGATGTGTATCGCTTACTATCAGTATTTTCATCCGTCACCCGCTATATCCTTTTCCTCAGTTCTTCTTTCATCGCCTCCAATGCTTTTCCTCTGTGGCTGATGGCATTCTTCTGTTCTTCACTCAATTGTGCTGTGGTGCAGCCGTATTCCGGCACATAAAAAATCGGGTCAAAGCCGAAACCGTTCTCCCCTTTTTCCTCCTCCGCGATCCTGCCCTCGATTACACCCTTGGTAGTGAAAATCTCGCCGTCCGGCATAGCCGCCGCAATGACGCACACAAAGCGTGCTGTTCTCTTTTCATCCGGCACACCCTTCAGTCTGTCTATAAAGTTCTGATTTTTGACCGAGTACGGCGTGTCTGCCCCCATATAACGCGCCGAGTAGATTCCCGGCTCATTGTTCAGGTATTCAATCTCCAGACCCGAATCATCCGCAAGCACGATTGCATCCGTGTATGCCGCTACTGCCTTTGCCTTGATGATCGCATTTTCCTCAAACGTGGTTCCGTCCTCTACGATGTCGATATCAATTCCCGCTTCCTTCATAGATACGACTTCCAGATCCATATCCCCCAGAATCTGCCGGATCTCATGCATTTTACCCTGATTTCCCGTTGCAAAGATAATTTTTCTTTTCATATTATTCGTCACCCGTCTGTTCATAAGCCGTCTGCACTGCCCGATAAATCCCTTCAGCAATTTTATCCAGATAATCCTCTCTTCTGAGCAGATAGCCTTCCTTTTCATTTGTCATATAGCCGACTCTGACCGCCGCAGCCGGAACCGTCGCTTCCAGGACAACCGTGTCCTCCTGCCCGGCTTCCACCAGCCCCACAGCCCTTCCGCTTATGGATTCCACAACCTTTCGCTCCAACACATCCGCCAGATCGACACTTCCAAAATCCGGTATAAAATACCGGCTGTTGCAGACCGTTTCCGTTCCAAAGACCGAAGCATCCTCCGCCTCGGCAACCTCAATGCGGATCAGCATATCTGCCTCTGCCATATCCGCAAGCTGTATCCTCCTGCGGTCCGTAGGATTACTGTCATCCATTCTGGTATAATAGACTTTAATATCTGAGGTGTCCATCCTGTCTTTCAGGTGTCTCGCAACATCCAGCGTTACATCCTTCGCAAAAAAGTTTCCGTCCCGGATTCCGTAATCTTCGCCGCCGTATGCAGCGTCCACAACAATCACCTTATCGTACACAGCCTTGGGTTTCAGGAACACCACACACAGTCTGTTGTCCTGAAAAACGCTCCGGTATTCATATACACCGGTAAGCCGAAATCGCAGATTCAAAATTCCCTTGTCCACCTCATAATGGCCTTCCAGCACCTGCGCCGCATTTCCTGCCACCGGGTGTTCTTCATAGAAAAGCTTTGTCTCCGCCGCATCCTGCGTCGGAGCGCTCACCCAGAGCTCCTGATCCATATAATGATTTTCGACGGTCACTTCCTCCGGCTTCACCGTCTCCGGAAGTGGAATATAGAAATATTCCGGCTCCGCGCTGCTCCGGTCAAACAAAATAGTATTGTCTTCCGTCATTTCCGGCTTTTCCTGCTCATTCCGGATCACCTCATCCTGCGCGACATCCGCCACCACAATAATCTTGTTGGATGCAAAATACAGCATGACGCCCATCGCGGTCAAGGTGAAAACCGTACAGAAAACAGCCGTTCTTTTCATCAGTCTGTCCTGCATTTATCTGCCGCTTCCCGGAGGTTTCGGACCCATATACTGATAGAAGTAGGTCTTCAACATTCCGTTATAGATTTTTCGATTTTTATCGGCCTTTCTGCCGAGTGCCTTCTCCGCCTGTTCATAGGAGGTGATCAGGTACATTGACCAGGAGTCCAGCTCCTGATACCTCTCCCCCAGCACCTTGTACAACGCCGGAAGATTCTTTTTGTCCTCCAGCCGTTCCCCGTAAGGTGGATTGGTGATGAGAAAACCGTATTTTTTCGGATGACTGAGCTGTGCGACATCTCTTCTCTGAAAATGGATCAGATGATCCACACCGGCAAGCTTCGCATTCGCCCTCGCGATCTGTACCATCTCATCATCGATGTCAAAGCCCTGAATATCCGTCTCCACAGTATCGTCTACCTGCGAATCCGCCTCATCCACGGCACGGTACCAGCCTTTTCTTGCAATAAGATGTCCCCACTCCTCCGCAAGAAAGCTCCGGTTCACTCCGGGTGCTATATGGGCCGCCATCATTGCCGCCTCAATCGGTATTGTTCCGCTTCCGCAAAACGGATCGATCAGAATCCGGTTTCCCTTCCACGGTGTCAGCATGATCAGTGCCGCAGCCAGATTCTCCGCAATCGGTGCCTTGGCCGTCAACTTGCGGTAGCCTCTCTTATGCAGGGACTCTCCCGTTGTATCCAGTCCAACCGTCACTTCATCCTTCATCAGAAATACCCTGACCGGAAAAGGTGCGCCGTCCTCCGTGAACCATTCCGTGTGGTAAATTTCCTTCAGATGCTCCACCATGGCTTTTTTCATAATGGATTGAATATCTGACGGGCTGAAAAGTCTGCTCTTAATGCTCGCCGCTTTCGCCACCCAGAATTTGCCGTCCTCCGGAATATAGCGCTCCCACGGCAGTGCCTTCGTTCCCTGAAAAAGGTCTTCAAAGGTCTCCGCATGGAAGCATCCCACCTTGATCAGAACACGTTCTGCCGTGCGCAGAAAGATATTGGCGCGGCATACAGCTTCCGCATCTCCCTCAAAGGTGACACGTCCGTCTTCCACAGACACAATTTCATATCCAAGATCTGTAATTTCTCTTTTTAAAACCGCCTCCAGTCCAAAATGGCAGGGCGCAATCAGTTCAAATTTTTCCATAGATTCATTGTAAATTGTACAGGGCACAGTGTCAAATCATTTGTTGCTGTTCAGGGCCAGACAAAATTTTGCAACAATCATTTTGATTTTCAATCCAATAGTTTACTTTATTCCTAAAATATATTAGAATTATGCTGTATGTAATAAAGAAGAAACTATGGACGATTCAATGATATCGTGTCAAATAGTTACAAAAAATGAAGGAGAGACAAAACATGAGCATTTCACCATTACAGAAAGCCAGATATGAGTATGCTCCCAAACTTCCGGGCATGCTTAGACACGGCATCGCAGATATCTGCGTAAAGGAAGGCGAGGAAACACAGAGCGTTGCTGATCAGGATAAGATCAAGGCTCTTTTCCCCAATACTTACGGCAAGAAGGAAATTACCTTTGAAAAAGGTCAGAACACTTCTGAAATGAAGAAGCAGGTCGTTGGTGTTATTCTTTCCGGCGGACAGGCTCCTGGCGGACATAATGTTGTCTGTGGTTTATATGATGCTTTAAAGGCAACCAACAAAGAGAACGAGCTTTATGGATTTAAAGGCGGTCCGAGCGGACTGATCGAAGATGATTACATCATCATGACCGACGAATATATCAACCAGTTCAGAAATACCGGTGGTTTCGATATCATCGGATCCGGCAGAACCAAACTGGAAACCAACGAGCAGTTTGCAATCGCTGCTGAGGTATGTAAGAAGCACGGTATCACAGCCATCGTTATCATCGGTGGTGACGATTCCAATACGAACGCTGCTGTTCTTGCAGAGTACTTTGCAGCACACAACACCGGCGTTCAGGTAATCGGATGTCCTAAGACCATCGACGGTGATTTAAAGAATGAAGACATCGAATGTTCTTTCGGTTTCGATACAGCAACCAAGACTTACAGCGAGATCATCGGTAACATCGAAAGAGATGCAAACTCCGCTAAGAAATACTGGCATTTCATTAAGGTTATGGGTCGTTCCGCTTCCCATGTAGCCTTAGAGTGTGCTCTTGAGACACAGCCGAATATCTGCCTGATTTCCGAAGAAGTTGCAGCTAAGAAGATGTCCCTTTCCGCAATCGCTGACTATATTGCTGATTCTGTAGCTGCAAGAGCTGCTAAAGGCATGAACTTCGGTGTTGCTATCATTCCGGAGGGTGTTGTTGAGTTCGTACCTGAATTCTCCGTATTGATCCAGGAAATCAATGAGCTTCTTGCAGGAAGCAAGGCTGATGACTTCAATGCACTTCCTACATGGGACGCTAAGTACGCTTTCATCGAGAAAGGCTTAACCAAAGAATCCATGGAAGTATTTGCAATCCTTCCTCAGGCTATCCAGCAGCAGTTATTCCTTGAGAGAGATCCTCACGGAAATGTTCAGGTTTCCCTGATCGAATCCGAGAAGTTATTCTCCGCTCTTGTAAAAGATAAATTGGCAGCAAGAAAAGCAGCCGGAACCTATAATGGTAAGTTCGG
>CAKRPS010000086.1 GCA_934385475.1 uncultured Lachnospiraceae bacterium
GGTTTGAATCTATAACAAAGCCTGCACCGTAACAACTTGAATCTTGAAATCCACTTTCAAAATCTGTTGTTCCTGTGCAGGCTTTTATTCTTTTAAAATATTTAGAAATTATCTAATAACTCCAGGTAAAAATCATTATAGTCTTTCCGGTCTTCCTTCACAAACTGAATGGCTGACTTCGGATGCTGATTCAAAATACCCGTCAAAAGATAGGGTACGTCATAGCCCCATACCACGCCGGATTCGCGAAGCGGCACAATGTGTGCCTGAATAAATTTCAGGATAGGCGGAATATTATACTTCGGATTTTTCAAAAATCCTAACAGCAGTTCACTCGGGCAGTTACCGCAGCCACGTCCCAGACTGCTTACGGTAGCATCCAGATAGCTTACACCGCGACGTAACGCTTCTATCGTGTTGGCAAACGCAAGCTGCTGGTTGTTGTGCGCATGGATTCCAACTTTCTTGCCATATTTGTCGGCAACTTCCATATATTTATCAGCAAGTCTGCGCACCTGTTCCGGATAGAGAGAACCGTAGCTGTCTACCAGATAGATACAGCCAACACTGCTCTTACATAACAGTTCCAGCGCTGCATCAATGTCAACCTCATTAGACTTGGAAATCGCCATAATATTGACGGTAGTCTCGTATCCCTTTTTCGTGCAGTCTTCTATCATCTCGATTGCTGCCGGAATGGTATTGATATAGGTAGCAATACGCACCAGATCGATCGGGCTGTCTTTCTTGGCAACAATATCCTTGCGGAAATCACAACGCCCTACATCTGCCATAACGGAAATTTTCATATCCGTTTTGTTGTCACCGACTATCTCGCGGATATCTTTGTCGTTACAGAATTTCCACTTTCCAAATTTATTCACATCGAACATATTCTTGGATGCCTTGTAACCAAACTCCATATAGTCTACACCAGCCTGAATATTGGCCTGGTATAAATCTTTTACAAATTCATCGGTAAAGAAGAAATCATTTACCAGACCTCCATCACGCAGAGTACAGTCCATCACCTTAATTTCAGGTGTATAGGACATCAGTGTTCTTTCCTTTGGCTTATTTTCCATCCTTTGTTACCTCCTTCTGTTCCCGTGTCGTCATTTACTCAACCACAATTTTCTTAAAGCTCTTCTTACCCTTCTTTACGATGAATTCCTCTGCTGCAATTTCATCTTTCGTATAAGTCTTCTTAATGTCTGCTACCTTCTCGCCCTTTACAGATACACCACCCTGTTCTACTGCACGGCGTGCCTCGGAACGGGATGCTGCCAGACCACCTGCGACCAGGATACCTAAGATATCAATCTTATCTTCCATAAAGTTTTCATCTGTCAGGGTCGCTGTCGGCATATTTTCCAGGTTACCGCCTCCCGCAAACAGTGCCTTGGCTGCTTCCTCTGCCTTCTTTGCCTCCTCTTCGCCATGAACCAGATTCGTCAGCTCGTAAGCAAGAATCTCTTTGGCACGATTCAACTGGCTTCCTTCCCACTTATCCATCTCGTCAATCTGCTCTAACGGCAGGAAGGTCAACATTCTCAGGCATTTCAGGACATCGGCATCACTTACGTTTCTCCAGTACTGATAGAATTCAAAAGGAGAAGTCTTGTTCGGGTCAAGCCATACCGCACCTTTCTGGGTCTTACCCATCTTCTTACCCTCAGAGTTCATCAGAAGCGTGATGGTCATGGCGTAAGCGTCTTTACCTAATTTACGACGGATCAGATCTGTACCGCCTAACATGTTGCTCCACTGGTCATCACCGCCAAACTGCATGTTACAGCCATATCTTTCATATAACTGCATGAAGTCGTAACTCTGCATGATCATGTAGTTGAACTCTAAGAAGCTTAAGCCCTTTTCCATTCTCTGTTTGTAGCACTCTGCACGTAACATATTGTTGACGCTGAAACATGCTCCGATATCACGGATAAATTCAATATAATTTAAGTCTAACAGCCATTCTGCGTTGTTGACCATCATTGCCTTTCCTTCTGAAAAGTCAATAAAACGGCTCATCTGTTTCTTGAAACATTCACAGTTGTGTTCAATGGTTTCCTTGGTCATCATGGTACGCATATCACTTCTTCCGGAAGGGTCACCAATCATACCGGTACCGCCACCAATCAGGGCGATCGGTTTGTTTCCTGCCTCCTGTAATCTCTTCATCAGGCACAGTGCCATGAAATGTCCTACGTGAAGGCTGTCTGCTGTCGGGTCAAACCCAATATAAAAAGTTGCCTTTCCGTTGTTGATCAATTCCCGGATTTCATCGGCATCTGTCAGCTGTGCCAGTAATCCTCTTGCCTGAAGTTCTTCATAAATTTCCATGGTTGTTTCTCCTTTTTTCCTGTTTTAGCCAAATGTAATCATTCAGAACCCCATTCGCAAAACCGCCTTTTCAAGGCTTTCCTTTTGCTCATGTGGTTACTTCGCTATATAGAACTTTCGCTTCTAGTCCATGCAAGCATGACCAGAAGGAAAGTTTATATAGCTCTGAATGATAACAAAAAAACCTCGTCCTATACTATAGGACGAGGTTAAAACCCGTGTTACCACCTAACTTCACAGCCAACTCACATTGACTGTCTCACTAAGTACAATCGAAATATACACCGATAATACTCTCCTGCTGTAACGTGCATTCCTCCGTCATGACCTACTAGGTTATCCATTCTGTCATGAAGCTCCAAGATGTATTCATGGAAGTCCTTCCGTGCGCCTCTCATCCACCGGCTGCTTTCTGTTCGTTCCGAAATCCATTACTTGTTCTCTTCATCGCCTTAACTATTTACTATACAGTAAACGAAATTATTCTTTTTGTCAACTCATTTTTTCAAGCATTTCTCCAAGAACTGCTTTCACCTGATGGAAATCAAACATATCGTAAGCTTCCTTCATCTTCTTAATATCCCTGTTGACATCCGAACCAAAGTTTCTGGAAGCAAGCTGTACGATCAACGTGTCTGTCACCTTTAAATTCATCTTGTCCAGCTCTGTCTTGAAATCACTCAGTTCCGCTCTGGTAAGCTCCTCCGCTTCCTGTTCCTCCAGATCCGGCTCCTCCTGTACTGCCCCGGCGAATTTGTCATTATGGATCAGATAGTCCTTCACAAGCTCCAGGATCTCTTTAAATTTCTCCATATAACCCGGGAATTTCTTCTGAATCTCCTCGATCCGATTATCCTTGCCGGCAAACTCCAGTTCCTTAAACAGAGCTGATACCTCCATTGCCCCGATACTGGCGCTGGAACTTTTAATTCCATGTACATTCGTGGTAAACAGCTGGATATTTCCAGCCTCCAAGAGCGTCGGAAGCTGGTCCAGATACTTGATTCCCTCCGTATAATAGGTATTCAGAATTGCGGCATAAGCATCCTCATTAAAACCAATATTCAAAAGTCCCTTATCGGTATTCAGGCCTCCCTGAACTTTTTCTTTCTTATTTTCCGAGCCTTCCTTGCGAAGTTTCGCATCCTCTGTTTTCACCCGTTCAATAATCTCTTCCGGCAGGAAATCCAGCAGGCATTTCTCAAGATATCTGCGTTTGATCGGTTTGGCAAGATACTCCTGAAAGCCAAGGTTCAGCATCTCTTCCCTGACATTGGCTCCATTCTGTGCCGTCAGGGCAATGATCGGCACCTCTTTGTAATACTGTTCTTCCTTCTGCCGTACCATCGCAAGGAGTTCATCTCCCGTATAATCCGGCATGACCATGTCTAAAAGGATCAGGTCATATTGTTCACTCTCAATCTTCTTCAGTCCATCCGCACCGTTTGTTGCAACCGCAATATCAATCCCATACTTGTTGAAAATACCGGCAGCCACCTTCAGATTGACCACATTGTCATCCACAACCAGAACTCTGGCCTTTTTCGCCACGAAGGTTTCCGTTGCCGCACTCTTCTTATAATCCTCCACATTCCATTTATGATTGAGCACCTCTGCGACTTCAATTCCACAGAAGGGCCTTCTGAGCAGACGGCACTTTCCAAAATCTCCATAAACTGCCTGCGAGCCTGCACAGACATAAGTATATTCTTCACACTGATACAGACTGATGATATTTTCCAGACTCTCATAGGCATCGTCATTGATAAACACAAAATCAAAATGATGATCTCTTACCATTCTGTCAAAGCCATAGTAATTTCTGCAGACAACCGGACGCACTCCAAGACCTTCCATGATGTACTGCCATTTTGATGTCTCAGACTCCTTCGCATAGATCAGAACTCTCGGTATTTCCCCGCTCTCCAGAGAAACCATGGCCGTATTATCCACGATCTCATTCGAGAACGAAAACGTCGTACAGAGTCCCACATCTTCAATACTCTCAACCTTGATCGTTCCCTGCATCATCTCAAGCAGTTCCTTACAGATTGAAAATTTCAGGGCAATTCCCTTCAGATTACTGGACTGTCTGGAATCATAGATATTGTACATGCCAAACAGGGAACGGATATCGATCTCCGAAAGCCCTCTTCCGGTATCTGCCACCCTGCAATAAAAAGTTGCCACATTTTCCTCGTTATTCTTTTCACACTTGACTTCCAGAATGATACGACCGGAACTTGTGCTCTGGATCGATATAAAAAGCAAATACAGAAATATCTGCCGGATTGCAACACTGTCACCGATCAGCTGTCTCGGAATGTCATTGTCAATCCGTATATCCAGGATCAGATTCTTCTTCTGCAGATCTTCCGAAACGGTTCTGACGATTGTTTTCACTAGCCGCTCAAAGCTGTAGCTTTCTTTGATCAGGTGCATGTCTCCCGCATCAATCTTCGCATAGGTCAGAACATCATCGATGATCGACAGCAGGTCGTAGGAAGCTTCCCGGATTGTTCCAACCTCCGTCTTGGTTTCCCCATCCAGCCTGTCCTTCATCATAATCTCGGAAAGGTT
>CAKRPS010000087.1 GCA_934385475.1 uncultured Lachnospiraceae bacterium
GGCAAAGCTCCTGGATATATATTTTGCATAGGTATCAAATACAACATGTACCTCTTCTTCTCTGGTTTGCGGAAGATGGAACACATCGAAGGAGACATTTCCCAGTACCTGCTCATCCATATGCGCCAGCACCTTAGCTGTGTAATAGGCATCGCTGAACGCCCTGTGAAAAGGAATATCCTTTTCTAGATACAGGTAGTCAATGGCATATTCCAGCGTTCTTCTCGACTTGCGGTCTTCATAGGCAATGCTGAAAAGCTTCTGCACATCGAGATAGGCAATCGGTCCATGGCCCAAAGGTTCCAGCCCGTAATACCGGATATTCCTCTGTAATTCCACGAGGTCAAGGGGCCCCCAGGTACAGAAAATATACTCCTCTCCGCACCACTTTCGGAACTTTTCCATGACTTCCACAAAGGGATGCCCCTTTTCCAGCTCCTCCATCTGGAGATGGATCAGCTTCTCGGTAATGTGGTGCATCTCATGGTACACCTGTGGCCGGATCAGTTCAGAGAACTCACTGACCATCTTTCGCTCACTGTTCAGTTGTATGGCACCGATCTCTATAATCTCAAAAGGAAGTACCTTGCACACTTCCTCTGAACCATCGTTGCTCTGATTCCATTCCAAGTCCATCACAATATAATTCATAGTAGTTACATTATATGTAATTCCTATAAAAATGGCAAATTATTTCCTTTTGCTCTTTACAATTCCTATTTCTATTTGGAGTTCCCATGATGTATGCGAAATATTATTCAATATCTCTTCCCCCTATGATTTTAGAGAAATAAACAGTATAATGAAAACAAATATCTGACACAACCGGAAAGGAGCATATTCCTTGAAAATTTCTGTTTTTTATGATCATATTTTGCAGGCCGCCGAGCAGACAGGCAAAGAAATCTCTTTCTTACTGCGGGAAGCGAAAGCTGCTGGAATTGACGCTGTCGAAATCAATATGACTTATCTTGATGAACATAGAGAAACCTATGATCTGTTGAAAGACGCACAGCTTGCTGTCAGCTGCGTCTACGAATTTTATGAGATGGATTCCAGGGATGAAACTGCACGCGCAAAGCTTCACGTCAAGACTGCCCGAAAAGCAGGCGCTGACAAAATTCTGGTCGTGCCCGGCTTTTTCTCCGAAGAGGAATCTTCCAATTACGCTGCCTGTATTCAGGATTATACGCAGACAACCGCCCTTCTCACACACAATAAAAAAGCCTGCCGTATGGCTGAAGGAATGTCCAGGCTCACTGCTCTGGCTAAAGCACAGGGAATTCAGGTTGTCATAGAGGACTTCGATCATATTTGTTCCCCCATTGCCTGTGTAAACGGCATGAAATGGTTTGCCGCACAGATTCCCGATCTGCGTTTTACTTTCGATACCGGGAATTTTGTCATTCACGGAGAGAATATTTTTACCGCATGGGATGCTTTGAAAGAGAAAGTGGTTCACGTACACTGTAAGGACCGCGGAGAACAATCTGTCGCTGTAGGCAGCGGCAGGTTACCCATGAAAGAAATTCTTAGTCAGATTGTGAAATCCGGCTATGATGGCTATTTTGCCATTGAACATTTCGATGCATTAAATCAGGAAGAATGTATAAAAAAATCCGCACTTTTTCTAAAAGGGCTGGTCTGAAAAATTTCAAATTTTAAAATCAGGAAGGGAATGGAAATCCGTATGATAAAAGTAACCGTATGGAACGAATATAAACATGAAAGAGAGCTTGAAGCTATTAGAGAGGTATATCCGGAAGGAATTCATCACTGTATTGCTGAATTTCTTGGAAAACAGAATGATCTTCAGATAAGAACAGCCACCTTTGATATGCCGGAGCATGGCCTGACCGATGAAGTACTCAGGGACACAGACGTGTTGATTATATGGAGCCATGCCTTGCAGGATGAATTTTCAGACGAAGTAGCCGAGCGGGTACAACAGCATGTACTTGCCGGAATGGGCTTGATCGCCTTACATTCCGCACATTTTTCCAAGATCATGAAGAAGCTTCTGGGTACTTCCATGACGCTCAAGTGGAAGCACGGAGAACAGGAAAAGCTGTGGTGTCTCATGCCCACACACCCCATCGCTTCGGGTATCCCGGAAATGATAGAACTCCCCGAAGAAGAAATGTATGGGGAGTATTTCGACATTCCCAAACCGGATGATGTCATTTTTGCAGGATGGTTTTCCGGCGGACAGGTCTTCCGCAGCGGCTGTACCTTCACAAGAGGTATGGGGAAAATCTTTTATTTTCAGCCGGGGCATGAAGAATACCCCATTTATTACGTCCCGGAAATCCAGCAAATTATCATAAATGCGGTACATTTCTGCACACCGGCAACTGAGACACGAAACACTCTGTCCTGTCAGGAAATAATATAATCAGCAATTTACAGTCTGACTTTGATATAATCATGTTCGATTGCTGGAAGTATTTTCTGGATCAGATCCTCTGTCCGAAACCGAAGGCTGGAGGTATTGATACAGGGATGGCAACCGATATATTCTCCACTCAGCACATCCTCATCAATGAGAAGCTGTACCTGATGCTCTGTATCATTCATGAGCCCCAGCACGCTGACCGATCCGGGAGTAATATCCAGAAATTTCTCCATATACTCCGGTTTCGCAAAGGACAGTCTCGCTGATCCGATCTGTGCGGACAGATCTTTTGTATGAAAAACCTTGCTGCCCGGTATCATCAGAAGATAAAAGCTGGTCTCCTGCCGGTTACACAAAAACAGATTCTTGCAGATCGTAGCCTGCAATACCTCGTCGATCTCCTCACAGACCTCCATCGTCATTGCCGCTTCATGGTCGATGCGCTCATACGCAACTCCGAGACGGTCTAATAAATCATATGTGCGAATTTCTTTTTGAAGCCTGCCTGTACAGTCGGCAGGTCTTCCTTTTTGTAATTCCATGGTTATCCTCTATTTGGTAAATTCCAAAATCTTCTTAGCGTTTTCAATTCTTTCTTTTGTGGGAGGCTCTACTCCTTCCAGTTTGTATGGAATACCGAGTTCCTTCCACTTGTACGCGCCCAGCGTGTGATAGGGAAGTACCTCTACCTTCTTCACCGTATCAAGTGAATCTATAAACTCTCTGGTTTTGATCAGATACTCATCCTTATCCGTAATACCCGGAACCAGAACGTGGCGAATCCACATCGGAATCCCCTGCTCGGAAAGATATCTTGCACAATCCAGAATGTTCTCATTTGTGTGGCCGGTAAGCTTCTTATGTTCTTCCGGATCAATATGCTTAATATCCAACATTACAAGGTCTGTATATTTCAGTAATTCATTAAATTTGGAAAAGAAAGGCTCCTCTCTGGTAAACGGCTGTGCAGAAGTATCCAGATTGGTGTTAATGCCTCTCTCATGCGCCTTCTTAAAGAGGTCGATCAGGAAATCAATCTGTAACAAAGCTTCTCCACCGCTGACTGTAATTCCGCCTTCTTTACCCCAGTAGCTGCGGAAACGTTCTGCTTTGTCTAGAAGTTCATCTGCAGTCTGCAGGTTGTCGGTATCCGGATTCCAGGTATCTACATTGTGACAGTACTGACAACGCATATTACATCCCTTGAGGAAAATAAGATAACGGATTCCCGGTCCATCTACTGCGCCGAAAGATTCTAATGAGTGTATTCTGCCTTTGATCATATTTATTATTTCCTTGCCTTTCCACAACCTGCAAACCTTGTGCCACAGACACAATCTTGCAAGGTGACCTTAATTTATATTTAGTATTGCCCAAAAAGGGGCCGGACATAACTGCCCGACCCCATTTACATCAATTATCTTGGAAACCTGTTAAGATTAAAGTCTCTTATGGCAGGTTCTTGCGATAACATCATCCTGCTGTTCCTTGGTCAGGCTGATAAACTTAACAGCATAACCGGATACACGGATGGTGAAGTTTGCGTACTCAGGCTTCTCAGGATGTGCCTGTGCATCTAACAGCTTCTCTGTACCGAATACGTTAACGTTAAGGTGATGTGCACCACGATCAAAGTATCCATCCAGAACACCTGCCAGAGTATTCTTCTGCTCATCAAGGTCATGGCCAAGAGCGGAAGGAGCCATGGTCTGGGTATTGGAAATACCATCCAGAGCATACTCATAAGGCAGCTTAGCTACGGAGTTCAGGGAAGCAAGCAGACCGCTCTGCTCAGCACCGTAAGACGGTGAAGCACCAGGAGCGAAAGGCTTGTAAGCTTCTCTACCATCCGGAAGAGCACCTGTAGCCTTACCATATACAACGTTAGAAGTAATGGTCAGGATAGATGTTGTAGGCTCAGAATTTCTGTAAGTCGGGTTCTTTTTGATCTTCTCAATGAAGGTCTTAAGAAGCCATACAGCAAATTCATCTGCTCTCGGATCATCGTTACCATATTTCGGGAAGTCGCCTTCTGTCTTGAAGTCAACAGCGCAACCCTGCTCGTCACGGATAACTTTAACCTTAGCATACTTAATAGCGGACAGAGAGTCTGCTACGTGGGACAGACCTGCAATACCTGTTGCAAATGTTCTTCTTACATCGGTATCGATCAGAGCCATCTCAGCTGCTTCATAGTAATATTTGTCATGCATGTAATGAATCAGGTTCAGAATGTTTACATACAGAGCTGCACACCAGTCAAGCATGATATCATATTTGTGCATAACTTCATCAAAGTCAAGGTACTCGGATGTGATAGGTGCGATTTCCGGACCACACTGCATATGTTTGCCGTCCTTGTCCAGATGCTTCTCATCCTTACCACCGTTGATAGCGTACAGTAAGCACTTAGCCAGGTTAGCACGAGCACCGA
>CAKRPS010000088.1 GCA_934385475.1 uncultured Lachnospiraceae bacterium
GAACCGAAAAGGCAATTCCGCAGATGATCATGGCAGGGGCTTCCTGTGATGATATTTTTGTGATTGTTCTCTTTACAACGTTTCTGAGTATGGCGCAGGGTGGAAGTGCCAATATCATGGATTTTGTCAATATTCCGGTTTCGATCCTTCTTGGGATTATTCTTGGGGCGATTGCAGGTTATGGTCTGTATCTGTTCTTCGAGACGGCTTATGCGCACAAAAACTGTGTCAGAAACAGTATGAAGGTCATCATTGTGCTCGGCGTTTCTTTCCTGCTCATCGCGATCGAAGGATGGCTGGAGGGAAAAGTGCCGGTATCAGGGCTGTTGGCCGTAGTGAGTATGGCCTGCGTGATCAAATTTAAAAGCACTGCCTTTGTTTCCAAACGATTGTCTGAAAAATTCGGAAAGCTGTGGCTGGCTGCCGAGGTTGTGCTTTTTGTGCTCGTGGGAGCGGCTGTTGATATCCGGTATACCATGAGTGCCGGAATGGCGGCAGTGCTGCTGATTCTGATTGCGTTGCTTTTCCGGTCAATTGGAGTGTTCCTGTGCATGGTAAGGACAAAGTTAAATGCAAAGGAAAGGCTGTTCTGCATCATTGCCTATCTTCCGAAGGCAACGGTTCAGGCCGCCATCGGGTCTGTGCCATTGGCAGCAGGACTTCCGTGTGGTAAGATCATTCTGTCGGTAGCCGTGTTGGCAATTCTTATCACAGCACCAATGGGAGCGATTGGAATTGATGGTACTTACAAGAAGCTGCTGATCGTGCAAAAATAAAAATTCGCAGATTTCTCTGGTTGATTCCGGAATCCCAAAGTATCGGGACAAGTGGAATGTCTTATGTAGAAAAGCCGCCGTACTTTGGGTGCCCGAGTGGAAAAATGGGATTGTTGTCCAGCATGTATACGAACCCTGCTTATAGGAGAAAGGGAATTGCCAGAGAATTGCTCTCCCGCGTTATAAAGGATGCGAAAGAATATGGGTGCGGGACGATTCAGATAACGGCATCGGATATGGGAGTAAAGCTTTACACGACTTTTGGTTTCGTACATAATGAAAACTTTATGCAGTACAAACTTTAGTGTCGTTGACAGGTATTGTTTTTATGACTATAATTGAACCTATGGTTCAATTAACGACAGATGTTTCTATAGTATATGTCATAAAGACAAGGAGTGAACGAAATGATTGCTGTATATCTGAGCGGAACAGGAAACACGAAACATTGTCTGGAATTGTTGCTTCAAACAATGCAGGAACCCTGTGAGATGGTTTCGATGGGAGATGAGAAAGCGGGGGAAAAGGTATTGGAGCAGGATATGGTTATTCTGGCTTATCCTACGCAGTTTTCCAATCTTCCTTTTATGGTACGCACTTTTATTAAGGAAAATGCTGCTGGCTGGCGTGACACGAAGGTATTCTGCCTGTCCACCATGGGGCTTTTCAGCGGGGATGCTACAGGCTGCGCCGCGAGACTTCTTCGAAAGTATGGAGCGAGGGTGATCGGAGGTCTTCAGGTACGAATGCCTGATTCCGTGTGTGATCATAAGGCCCTGAAAAAGACAGAGGCAGAAAACAGGGAGATTATTTGCGAAGCAGAGGAAAAGATCATAAAGGCGGCTTCACAGATGAAACAGGGAAAATACCCGAGGGAAGGTCTGAGCGTGTTTGCGCATATGGCCGGCCTGTTTGGACAACGCCTGTGGTTTCTGTCTAAGACGAAGGATTATTCCAGGGAACTGAAAATCAGTGATGCCTGTATTGGGTGCGGAGTGTGTGCGAAGGCCTGTCCGATGAAAAATCTTACGATAGAAAATGGAAAGGCTAAGGCACAGGGGAGGTGTACCATGTGCTATTCCTGCATCAGCCGTTGTCCCAGACAGGCGATAACCCTTTTGGGGAAAAGTGTAGTAGACCAGTACCGGTTTGAAAAGTATTGCGGCTAAGGAGTAGCCAGGATACTGAAAAGGGGAAGAGATATGAATAAAGAATGGTCAGAAAAGAATAAAGAAATACAAAAGCTTCTTGGGAAGGAAGCGACCTATCAAGAGGGAATCGCAAAGCTTATTGAACTTAGGGAAGAACTTTTTGTACAGATAACGCAGATTGTGAATGGTTTTCCCAGGGAGGCTTTTTATCAGATGCCTTTTGCGGGTGCAAATGGGTATCACAGTAAGACGCTGAGTTATTCTATCTGGCATATATTCAGAATTGAAGACATTGTTGCACAGGAACTGGTAGCGGGAAAGGAACAGATTCTGGTATCCGGAGGCTATACAGAGAAAATAGGAGCACCGCTTATCACAACGGGAAATGAGTTGGAAGGAGAAGAAATCGACAGCTTTTCGAGGCAGCTTGATGTTAAGATGCTTTATCAGTACGCTGAAGCGGTTATGAAGTCTACAAATGAAATATTGAAGACACTTCAATATCCGGATTTGAAACGAGGTTTTACAGAAGCAGACAAGGAACGATTGTCAAAGAGTGGATGTGTCAGTGACCATGAAAATGCAGTGTGGCTCATTGACTACTGGTGTAATAAAAACGTTCTTGGATTACTTAAAATGCCCTTTAGCAGACACTGGATCATGCACATTGAAGCTATGCAGCGGATAAAAAACAAGCTGTGCAGGCAGGCACGAAAGGGAGTAGATCCGATAGCTTACTGTGGATTTTCCTGTAATCATTGTTTCTTAAGTCAGTGGTGTGGTTCGTGCAGAACAGCTTATAATGTTTGTTCCTTTGCAACCTGTTCTCCTGACAGAAAATGTCCAAATGTATCCTGCTGTCAGGAGAAAAACATAGACGGATGTTATGAATGTCCGGAACTGGAGCAATGTATCAAGGGATTTTATATTCCGGAGAACGACGGTGCAAATGCAGCGAAAGCGCAGGCTTTATTTATCAGAAAATATGGAAAGAAAGCATTTTTGAAGGCACATGATATACTCCATGAAAAATATAGCTTTAAAAAAACGCAGGAGATTCTTGGTCAGGATATGCGGGAGGGGATGAAAATTCTGGAGAGTGTTGCTGAGGTATAACAAAAGAAAAACAGGTCAAAACGACCTGTTTTTCTTTTGTTATGGCGACGTGGAAAATGCACGCACTGACAATATAAATGTTAGGGGAATGATCAACTGATTTTCCAGCCTTCTGCCTTTTCACGGATACTTACAAACTGCCGGTACTTTCCGTTCTGCTTGATCAGTTCCTTATGGGTTCCACATTCAGCAATCCGTCCATCCTCTACCACTAAAATCTGGTCTGCCTGCTCGATGGTGGCAAGACGGTGGGCAATGGTAATAATGGTTTTGCCCTTGGTCAGTTCCGTTACGGCATTCTGGATGAGGTGTTCATTTTCCGGGTCAACACTGGCAGTTGCTTCATCCAGAATAATGATAGGGGCATCTTTCAAAATCGCCCGGGCAATGGAAATACGCTGTTTCTGTCCGCCGGAAAGCGTATCGCCGCCCTCGCCGAGTACGGTATCGTAGCCGTCAGGAAGTTCCATGATAAAGTCATGGCAGCAGGCTTTTCTGGCGGCTTCTATCATTTCCGCTTCTATGGCATCCGGTTTCCCGAAGCAGATGTTCGCCCGCACGGTGTCGTGGAATAAGTACACATTCTGGAACACCATGGAGATATTGGAGAGCAGGCTGTCACAGGTCAGCTCTTTGATATTATGACCGCCTACCAGGATACTTCCGCTGTTCACATCATAGAAACGGGCAATCAGGTTACAGATGGTAGATTTACCGGAACCGGAGGGTCCTACGATAGCAGTAGAAGTCTTTTCCGGAATGGTAAAGCTTACATCCTTGAGTACCATACGGTTATCATAACCGAAGCTTACATTCTGAAATGCAATATCGTAATGTTCTAACGGAATATCTTTTCCGTCACTGTCAATATAATTATTTTCTCTTAAAACATCTAACTGGTCCATGGCATCTTGGATAACACTCAGAACATGGGCACTGTCGCTGATAGGTTCCACACTTGCAAAAATCTCAAAAGAGAAGAAGATAAAGATGAGCATGGTGGAAAAATCCATCTGTCCCTGTAATCCCATCAGAAAGGCAGCCAGTGCAAGCCCTACAGAGCCACATTTTAGTGCCAGAAGATGGAGACTGTTGGAGGGAATAAAACCCCATTCAATTTTCAGATGAATCCGTCTGCTGTCTCCCACAGCCTGGGATAATGCCTGCATGGAAGCACCGCTTTGCCCGAAAGATTTTACCACGGAAAGTCCTCTGGCGTATTCCAGGATGGCACCGGTCATATCCCGGTTTGCCTTTGCCTCCACGGGAGCGTTCTTTGCGCTGTAGGAGGAGATAAGAAGCAGGAACACAAAGGAAAGCGCTGCTGCTGCCAGAGCGATCAGCGCAGCAAGGGGGCTGTATACACAAAGGCAGATAAACACAACCAGGAAGTTCAGATAACCGCCAATGAAGCTGTCGATCATACGGATACCCATGGTTTCCAGAGTGCCCAGCCCCGTTGTAATAGAGCTTAAAATATTACCGGTATTCATCTGCTGGAAATAGCCTAAGGAGACACGTTTCAGGGCATCGCCCACGGCAAGACGGTCTCTGGCAATCAACTCATAACCAATGGCTTCCTGGAATCTTGCCCGCAGATAGTCGAACAGGAATCGAAAACCGATTAAGACAAGAATGAGAAGAATACTGTAGCCAATCCATTTC
>CAKRPS010000089.1 GCA_934385475.1 uncultured Lachnospiraceae bacterium
TTCCGGAGTACAGGAGATCGATGGAAATTCAGCCTTTTATCTGTATGATACCTTTGGTTTCCCGATTGAGCTTACGGTAGAGCTTGCCGAGGAAGAGGGCCTGAAGGTTGATGAAGAAGGCTTTGCAAAGGCGATGGAAGAGCAGAAACAGAAAGCGAGAGATAACCAGAGCTTTGCGGCTAAACTGGCAGATGACACTGCAATGTATGATGAACTCGACACTGCTATTGTCAGCGAGTTTGTGGGATATGATACCCTGAAAGCGGAGAGTACGGTTGCCGCTATAAGTGCAGACAGTGCCTGGAAGGATGCTCTTCTGGAAGGAGAGGAAGGTACGGTCATTACCCTGACCACTCCCTTCTATGCTACGATGGGAGGTCAGAAAGGCGATTTCGGTGTGCTCAGAACGGAGAACGGAACGTTTGAAGTGAAGGATACCGTGAAGCTTCCGGGAGGAAGGATCGGCCATATCGGTAAAGTGGTTTCCGGTACGGTGAATAAGGATGCGAAGGCAGAGCTGGAAGTGTCTGTTCCTAATCGTGAGAATACCTGTAAGAACCATACGGCAACCCACTTGCTGCAAAGTGCACTCCGTGAGGTGCTTGGTGATCATGTAGAGCAGTCAGGTTCCTATCAGGATGGAGAACGTACCAGATTTGACTTCTCTCATTCTGCAGCCATGACAGCAGAAGAACTGCAGAAGGTAGAAGAGATCGTAAATCAGAAGATCGCAGAAAATATTCCGGTTGTGACAAATGTAATGTCTATCGAGGATGCCAAAAAGACCGGAGCAATGGCTCTCTTTGGAGAGAAGTACGGTGAGACTGTACGCGTTGTGGAAATAGGTGAATTTTCAAAGGAATTCTGTGGTGGTACTCATGTAAAGAATACCGGTATGATCGGATTCTTCAAGATTCTTTCCGAATCAGGCGTAGCTGCCGGTGTGAGACGTATTGAGGCTGTCACCGGAAGCAATGTGATGGTTTACTATCAGAAGCTGGAGGAGGAGCTGAATGCGGCAGCGAAGGTACTCAGGACGAATCCTGCAAATCTTGTGGAGAGATGTGGACATCTCATGGCAGAGATGAAGGCTCTTCAGAGTGAGAATGAATCCCTTAAGAGCAAGGCTGCAAAGGAAGCGCTTGGAGATGTTATGGACCAGGTACAGGATGTCAAAGGCGTAAAGCTTCTTGCAACGAAGGTTTCCGGTGTTGACATGAATGGTCTGCGTGAGCTTGGAGATCAGTTGAAAGAGAAGATCGGTGACGGAGTTGTGCTACTCTTGTCTGAGAATGACGGAAAGGTGAACCTGATCGCGATGGCAACAGATGGAGCAATGGCGAAGGGAGCACATGCCGGAAATCTGATCAAGGGAATCGCAGCGCTTGTCGGCGGTGGCGGCGGCGGACGACCGAATATGGCACAGGCGGGTGGAAAGAATCCTGCTGGAATGGATGCGGCAATCGCAGAATGTGCCAAGATCCTGGAAGGTCAGATTGCTTAGGAAGCCGTGCAAAACGCGGCAAATCAGAAAATTATAAATTAGTAGTTGACGCATAACCAAAATGTGGTATAATCTATGTTGTGTGTGAATACAAAATAACCCAATCAGTCGAGATACTTGTTAGGGACTGAAGGGAGGTCAGGTGCGGAATGTCAAACGTAATCGTAAAAGAAAACGAAACTTTAGATAGCGCTTTACGTCGTTTTAAGAGAAGCTGTGCAAAAGCAGGAATCCAGCAGGAGATTCGTAAAAGAGAGCATTACGAGAAGCCCAGCGTAAGACGTAAAAAGAAATCTGAAGCGGCTAGAAAACGTAAATACAATTAATCAATGAAACAGACTCGAAAGATAATTTCGAGTCTGTTTTTTGTTATGAAATCTGTCCTTCCGTAATATGCTGTTATACAGAATAATGCAGGGAAGTGATGGATTTGGGGAAGAGCAAGACAGGAAAGAGAAGGACCGTCCGGTTTCTGAGTGTGATACTTGCCATACAGATGTGTATGTCCACAGCGACCATGAAGGTTTGGGCAATGCCGGAGGTGATGGCACCGTCCTTTATCGTGATGGAGGCATCTACGGGCCAGATTATCTGTGAACAGGGGGCGGACGAAAGAAGAAGTCCTGCCAGTATCACCAAAATTATGACATTGCTGATCGCTTTTGAACATATCAAGAGCGGAAGGATTCATTTACAAGATCAGGTAATGACAAGTGCGCATGCGAAGTCCATGGGTGGCTCGCAGGTGTTCCTGGAGGAAGGGGAGACACAGACGCTGGAGACCATGCTGAAATGTATCGCGGTGGCTTCCGGAAATGATGCGAGTGTGGCTGTGGCAGAATACATAGCGGGAAGCGAAGGCGAATTTGTCAAGCTGATGAATGAAAAGGCAGAAGTGCTTGGAATGCAGAATACGCATTTTGAGGACTGCTGTGGATTGTCGGATTCGGATAATCATTATACTTCAGCCAGGGATGTGGCGATCATGTCGCGGGAGCTGATTACAAAATATCCGGAAGTGTTTGAATATACAGGAATATGGATGGAGGATATTGAGCACCGCACGGCGCAGGGGACATCGACATTTACCCTGTCCAGTACCAACAAACTGCTGAAACAGTATGAGTGGGCTACCGGATTGAAAACGGGTTCTACGTCCAAAGCACTGTATTGCCTGTCGGCGACCGCCGAAAAGGATGGCATGGAGCTGATCGCGGTCGTGATGGGAGCGCCGGACCCGAAAGCAAGGTTCAGCGATGCGATCAGCCTGCTGAATTATGGCTACAGTGTCAGTCAGATGTACAAAGATGAGAATAAAGATCCCTTACCGGCTCAAAAGGTAGAAGGAGGAGTGGAAGACTTTGTAAATCTGACTTACGAGGGCAGCTTTGAATATCTGGATACGCAGGGCAGCAATCTGTCAGCGATAGAGAAGGAAATCAGCCTGCCGGCTACTGTGAAAGCACCGGTTGCCGAGGGAGATGCTGTTGGAGAGGCGGTATATAAGCTGGATGGAAAACGGATCGGAAGTGTCTCCATTCTGGCAGCGCACGGAGTAGATAAGGCAACCTATCTGGATTATTGGAAGAAGATCTGGAAGAATTATCTGATGAAGAGGACCGTACAGGCACAATAGAACAAAAGTTCGCTCGTTGCAGGAGGAACGGAATCTGTGCTATACTTTATAGGTTGTGAAATGGGATAGAAAGATGGAACGCAGACCGTAAGGGGACTTGAATGATTCTGAAAATAATTTTTACACTGGCCTTCATACTGCTTTTCATATGTGTGCTGGTATCCATATGGGACTGCAACCGCTTTGTGGTCAGGGAATATGAGGTGACTTCACCGAAGATCACGAAGGCCTGCACGATGGTTCTGCTGTCAGATCTGCATAACAAGGCATTTGGAAACGAAAATAGTAGATTGCTGCAAAAGATAGACAGCATATCGCCGGATGCGGTCCTGATCGCGGGGGATATGCTGACCGCTGAAAAAAACAAAGATTTTGAGAATGCCGCTTCCCTGACGTGCAGGCTTGCACAGCGGTATAAGCTGTACTATGGAATGGGGAATCATGAATATCGCCTGCAGCTGTATCCGGAGCAATACGGCAATATGTATGAACGGTATGAAAAGGCACTGGACCAGGGGGGAGTCCATCCTCTTATCAATGAGAATGTCAGTCTGCCTGAGTACAATCTTGCGGTCTGCGGGGCGCAGATAGACAGGCGCTACTATAAAAGGTTCGGGAAATATCCGATGAGCGAAGAATATCTCCCACAGATTCTGGGAGAAAAAAGGAGCGATCGGTTTCAGATCCTGATAGCACACAATCCGGATTATTTTGAGGAATATGCGAAATGGGGAGCAGATCTGGTCGTTTCCGGACATGTTCACGGGGGAATCATGCGTCTGCCGGTGCTTGGCGGCGTGCTTTCACCAAACCTCACGCTTTTCCCTAAATATGATGGCGGCATGTTCAAACTGGGAGATGCGGTTATGGTGCTGAGCCGGGGGCTTGGTACACACACTATCCCGCTTCGGATCTTTAATCCGGGAGAGCTTGTTGTGATAAAGCTGCAACCGGATAAATAGGAGAAATGAGGATTAAAATGGCATTACAGGTCAAACTGGAGGTGTTTGAGGGACCGCTGGATCTTCTCTTGCATCTGATTGATAAAAACAAAGTCGATATCTATGATATTCCGATTGTGGAGATTACAGAAC
>CAKRPS010000090.1 GCA_934385475.1 uncultured Lachnospiraceae bacterium
CCGCATTATGTGCCTTATCGTTTTTACAAATGATAAGTGACCCTGTCGTATCCTTGTCAATTCTATGTACAATTCCCGGGCGCATTACTCCATTGATTCCGGAAAGTTCACCCCTGCAGTGAAACATAACGGCATTTACCAAAGTCCCTGAATAGTGTCCGGGAGCGGGATGTACTACCATATTCTTTGGTTTGTTAACAATCAGAAGATCGGCATCCTCATACAGAACGTCTAAAGGAATATCTTCCGCTTCAATTTCCGGTTCCGAAGCCTCTGGTATCCAGAACTTAATTTCATCATCAACCTTTAAGCGATATCCTGCCTTCTGTGATTTTCCGTTTACCAGTACCTGTCCTTCTTTGATACATTTCTGAATAAAAGACCTTGATAAATTTTCAAGGCTTTCGCTCATCCATTTATCAAGGCGCATATCTTCCGGATCATCCATTCCCATCTGATAGGTAAACTGTTCCATAAATATATTCCTCTCCCGCTGTAACATGAGTATTTTATTTTATCTCACGATATTTCTTCTGCTTGAAACTGATAAAACTTAAATCCTGCTCCTTATATACTACCAGAAGCATGATCACAAGAATCGCTGTCGCAAAGGTCACATACATATCAGCAACATTAAAAATCGGGAAATTGATCAATACAATATAAATAAAATCAACAACATAATCAAAGCGTATACGGTCGATCATATTACCGATGGCACCGGCCGCAATCAGACTGAGCAGAATGTGCAACGCGCGATATTTCTTCTGATCCGGCGTTTTAAAGAGAATATAGGCAATCACGCTGAGAATGACGATCGCCACAAAGATAAAAAATATCTTCTGGTTTTGCAGCATTCCAAATGCTGCTCCCTTATTTTCCAGATAATTCAGTTCTAATACGCCATCCCAGATAATATAGGCCGGCTTATCCTTCAGCTTCAAAACAGCCTGATATTTTGTGAACTGATCGACTGCTATCAGCAGCACAATGCCTAACAAATCAAAAAACAAACATAGCTTCTTCTGCTTACTCATAACTTAACGCAACCTTTCTTTTTATGCCTTTGCATCCTCTTCGCTGAAATTTATCTCTTCTAGTGCATTTAAAATCTCTTCATCTGTAACGGTCTTATCGATAACCGCTTTTCCAACCTTTTTGAGCAGAACAAATTTAATCTGTCCGGCCTCCATTTTCTTGTCGGACTTAGTCAGTTCCAGAATCGCCTGGGTATCCAGATTGTCAATGCTGATCGGCAGATTAAAGGGAACAAGCATATCCCTCACTTCATAATACTCCTCCATGGAAAGCCAGTTATGCTTCCAGGACAGATACGCGGCAGCTACCATGCCAAGCGCAACACATTCCCCGTGAAGCATCTCAAAATTCTGATTTTTTTCAATAGCATGCCCGATCGTATGTCCAAAATTGAGCAGGGCACGATCTCCTTTTTCAGTAGGATCCTTCTCTACAACCAGTTTCTTGACGGTACAGCTTCTTTCTACCATCTCTTCAAGAACTTCTAACTCCCGGTCATGGATCTCATACATATGATCCAGAAGCCATTCATAGAACAATGCATCCTTGATCAGGGCAGATTTCATTACTTCTGCAAAACCAGCATAATACTGACGTTCATCCAGCTCTTTGAGAGTAGAAATATTCATGTATACCAGACGTGGCATATAAAACGCCCCCACCATATTTTTATAGCCGTCAAAATCAACACCTGTTTTGCCGCCAATGCTGCTATCAGCCTGTGCCAACAGGGTAGTCGGAATCTGTATAAAGTCAATCCCACGCAGATAAGTTGCTGCAGTGTAGCCGGTGATATCTCCTACTACGCCGCCGCCAAGTGCTACCAGCATATCCCTGCGGTCAAATTTCGCCTCTATTAATTCCTTATAAATGTTCTTTACCGTATCTAAGGTTTTGCTTTTCTCTCCTGCCGGAAAAGCATACATAATCACTTTTTTACAGCATTTTGCAAGTTCTTCCATCACCTGTGTTCCAAACAGCTTTTGTGTATTGGAATCTGCTATTACCGCTATTTTGCGCTCACTTGTATCAAGTGCTTCCAGTTCATCTGCCAGAAGATCAAAATCCTTCGTATAAACAATATCGTAACATGGTTTTTTGTTGTAATTGATTGTCATTCTGCTTGCCATATCTGTATTGTCCTTTCTTCCCACCACTTACGGGCAATTTCCTATTACACAAGAAAAAGCTTCGCCCGGCGGCGAAGCTTACCTGAACGTATATTGATTCATTTTATATTCCATTATTGATCGGAACATCAAAAGAGCCTGACAGCAGATTCTGGAAATCTCCTGAGATATCAACACTGGCAGGTGTGATAATGAATATATAATTTGAAATCTTCTGTAAATTACCGCTGATCGCAAAACAGGAACCCGACGTAAAATCTATAATTCTCTGTGCAATATCTACATCAAGTCCTTCCAGATTTAAAACAACGGTTCTGTTCGCCAACAGTGTCTCTGTGATCTCACGGGCATCCTCTACCGTTGTCGGCTTGATCACACATACTTCCATACCGGCTCCGGACATCTTCTTAACCTGGCGCATCGGAGTAACCTTGGGAGTCGATTTTCTCTGGAATTTCTCTTCCTCGGCAATCGTCTCTTCCTTCATCGGGAGACTTTTCTTCACCGGTTCCGGCTCATCATCATAATAGCCATCATCGTCATAGAAAGAATCATTCTCCTCATCGTTCAATTTCATGGCATTCAAAAACTTGTCCATTACACTCACTGTTTATTTCCTCCATTACTTTCCGATCTTCTTTGTAAGACTATATTCCTATGTATTTTAAACAGTTGTATATTGTCTTTCTCCAAAAATACCGGTTCCGACCCGGACATAGGTTGCCCCTTCCATTACTGCTACCTCATAATCTCCTGTCATACCCATGGAAAGCTCACCCATATTGATATTATCAATGTTTTTCTGTGTTATGTCAACAGCTATTTGCTTTAATTTACGAAATACTTCTCTGTTTTCTTCTGCATTTAGCACATTGGGGGCAATCGTCATCAGTCCTTTTATAACAATATTCGGAAGCTTTGCAATTTCTTCTGCCAGTGCTGCCACGTCCTGTGCGCTGGCACCGAATTTGGTTTCTTCCTGCGCCACGTTCACCTCAAGCAGGATCGATACCGTAACACCTTTTTTGACAGCCTCCTTGCTGATCTCCTCAGCTAGCCGCAGCGAATCTACACTGTGGATCATATATACCTTATCTACGATATATTTCACCTTATTGCGCTGTAAATGTCCGATCATATGCCAACGGATATCTTTGGGGAGCTGTTCATATTTGTCAACCAGTTCCTGAACCTTATTTTCCCCGAAGTCCCTGCAGCCTGTGTCATATGCTTCCTGTAGCATCGAAACAGGCTTTGTCTTGCTCACAGCGATCAAGGTCACCTCTTCTTTGGAACGTCCGCTTTTTTCACAGGCAGCTTCTATTTTCTTTTGAACCACTTTCATATTTTCTGCAATCATTTTCACACCTGCTTATCATTCATAAATAAATTCATTGTCATGCACCGTAGCTGCATCCAGCACAATGTAATCATACACATTCAGTCCATAGGAGGTATTGGATTTCACAATAGAATACTCATCGTTCTGATACAGAATGCTGACCTGTTTAAAGTCCGCATAGCCCTTGTTGATATTGTACACTCCGATCAGACTTCCCGTCTTGCTGACTGCATACTTGTCCGTCGAGTCCGGCTTCAGCAGATAATTACCTGCACGCAAAACGCTGTCATCCAGATAGTATTCCGTCTCCGTCTCATCATAAATATTTGTTTCTACAAATTTTGTCGTCGCATTGCCATTCTCATCATAGGTTTCCAACAGCACTCCATAGTTGTTGCTGTTTCCCCCCTGGGTTACATACTCCTTCGGCACAATGAAAAATTCCTTCTCAACGATCGCCGAATTGGGAATTTTCAGTCCGCTTTCATCCTCCAGTATCAGTT
>CAKRPS010000091.1 GCA_934385475.1 uncultured Lachnospiraceae bacterium
TTTCTGTGAATGCTTGCATTCATACAGAACAGCAATTTTATATGGCGAAGTAACTACATGAGCAAAAAGGAAGCTGCATAGCAGCGATTTTGCGAATGGAGTTCTGAATAGTGACAAATTTAATATCTAAAAGGAGAGAAGACTATGTACAAGAGTTACACAATGGAGCTTGCCGGCCGTACACTGCGTGTGGATATCGGCAGAGTAGGCAAGCAGGCGAACGGCTGCGCATTTATGCAGTATGGCGAGACCACAGTGCTGTCAACGGCAACAGCTTCCGACAAGCCGAGAGATGGAATCGACTTTTTCCCGTGCAGCGTGGAATATGAGGAAAAGTTATATGCAGTAGGTAAGATCCCCGGAGGATTCAATAAGAGAGAGGGAAAGGCTTCTGAGAATGCAGTATTGACCAGCCGTGTCATCGACAGACCTATGAGACCTCTTTTCCCGAAGGATTACAGAAATGATGTAACCCTGAACAATATGGTAATGAGCGTAGATCCTGAGTGCCGTCCGGAGCTGGTAGCCATGATCGGAACGGCAATCGCTACCTGCATTTCCGACATTCCGTTTGACGGTCCCTGTGCAATGACACAGATGGGTATGATCGACGGGGAGTTGATCGTCAATCCTTCCCAGATCCAGTGGGATAAGGGCGACCTGAAAATGACAGTCGCATCCACAGCAGAGAAGGTTATCATGATCGAGGCCGGAGCCAACGAAGTACCGGAGGCTAAGGTGATCGAGGCGATTTACAAGGCTCATGAGGTAAACCAGACGATTATCGAGTTCATCAACAAGATCGTGGCAGAGGTAGGTAAGCCGAAGCACTCCTACGAAAGCTGCGCAATTCCGGCACAGATGTTTGAAGATATGAAGAAGATCGTTACACCGGAAGAAATGGAAGAAGCTGTTTTCACAGATGAGAAGCAGGTTCGTGAAGAGAATATCAAGAATGTAACAGCAAAACTGGAAGAGGCTTTTGCTGATAATGAAGAGTATCTTGCCGTATTAGGTGAGGCTGTATATCAGTATCAGAAGAAGACTGTCCGTAAGATGATTTTAAAAGATCACAAGCGTCCTGATGGCCGTGCACTTGACCAGATCAGACCGCTGGCAGCGGAGGTGGATATTATTCCGAGAGTTCACGGTTCTGCAATGTTTACCCGTGGACAGACACAGATCTGTAACGTATGTACGCTGGCACCGTTATCCGAGGTACAGAAGGTTGACGGACTGGATGAGAACGTGACATCCAAGAGATATATGCATCACTATAACTTCCCGTCCTACTCCGTAGGCGAGACGAAGGTAAGCCGTGGTCCCGGACGTAGAGAGATCGGACATGGTGCCCTTGCTGAGAGAGCTTTGCTTCCGGTACTTCCTTCTGAGGAGGAATTCCCGTATGCAATCCGTACCGTATCTGAGACTTTTGAGTCCAACGGTTCTACTTCCATGGCATCTACCTGTGCATCCTGTATGTCCCTGATGGCAGCAGGTGTTCCGATCAAGAAGATGGTAGCAGGTATTTCCTGCGGTCTGGTAACAGGCGATACCGATGATGATTTTGTATTGTTAACCGATATCCAGGGTCTTGAAGATTTCTTCGGTGATATGGACTTCAAGGTAACCGGTACACACGACGGTATCACAGCAATCCAGATGGATATCAAGATTCATGGTCTTACAAGACCTATCGTGGAAGGCGCTATCGCAAGATGTCGTGATGCAAGAGAATTTATCATGGCTAATTGTATGGTTCCTGCGATTGCAGCACCTCGTAAAGAGGTTGGACAGTACGCACCGAAGATCATCTCTATCCAGATCGATCCGGATAAGATTGGTGATGTAGTAGGACAGCGTGGCAAGACGATCAATGAGATTATCGCACGCACAGGCGTTAAGATTGATATTACCGATGATGGACAGGTTTCCGTATGCGGTACCGATAAGGCTATGATGGACAAGGCTGTGGATATGATCAAGATCATTACAACCGATTTCGAGGAAGGCCAGATCTTCAAGGGTACGGTTGTCAGCATCAAAGAGTTCGGTGCCTTTATTGAGTTTGCACCTGGCAAAGAAGGAATGGTACACATTTCCAAGATTGCCAAGGAAAGAATCAACCATGTTGAAGATGTACTGACACTGGGAGATCAGGTTACCGTAGTATGTCTTGGTAAGGACAAGATGGGCAGAATCAGCTTCTCGATGAAGGATGTTGCCCAGGTTTAAAAAATACAGAACGGAGATAAGCTATGAATATCGTTTGTTTGGATCTGGAAGGAGTTCTGGTACCCGAGATTTGGATTGCGTTTGCACAGGAAAGCGGCATTCCGGAATTGAAAAGGACAACCAGGGACGAGCCGGATTATGATAAGCTGATGAAATGGAGAATCGGCATTTTGAAAGAGCATGGACTCGGACTGCGCGAAATACAGGAGACGATTGCAAAGATAGATCCGATTCCCGGGGCCAAGGAGTTTTTGGATGAACTCCGAAGCATCACGCAGGTAATCATCATCAGTGATACCTTTACACAGTTTGCCGGACCGTTGATGAAGAAACTGGGATGGCCCACGATCTTCTGTAACTCTCTGGAGGTGGCACCGGACGGTGAGATCACCGGATTTAAGATGCGAATTGAAAATTCCAAACTGACTACCGTGAAGGCGTTGCAGTCCATAGGCTATGAGACCATTGCAAGCGGTGACAGCCATAACGATCTGGGAATGATCAAGGCCAGCAAGGCAGGATTCTTGTTCAAGAGTACAGAACAGATCAAGAAAGATCATCCGGAGCTGCCTGCTTATGAAACCTACGAAGAGCTTATGACAGCAATTAAGGCAGTACTTTAAAATTTTACAGAGATTTTGTTAGGAGTCCGAAATATCGGACTCCTATTTTGTTATGCTGATTTCAGATCAACGCAGAGAGATACGATGCAGAAGAAAGGTAAGGTGAATTGCATGAGAGCGAGATTTGGAATCATTACATTATTTTTGGTTTTTGTTATTTCCTTATGTGTGACAGGAACTGTACAGAGCAGAAGCAGTGCAGAGGGTGAGAGGGATCGCGCCAACTATCATGCGGTGGAGAAAGATTTCAGAAGACAGATCCGGAATATCCTGGAAGAAGAAGGCTTTGGAGAGTGCGGTATCACGATGACATGGACATCAGCCGAGGCGGGCAGTCGTTCTTATCAGGTTCTGATCCATCACAGAAAATTTGCGGGGATGGATGGACAGGAGAGAGAGCAGCTTGCGGAACGACTGGCAGCATGTGAGTTTGATCATTCACAGTGTGAATTTGCCTATGAATTTAGCTGAAGAATGACTTTTTTGTGATTTTGGATTATACTAAGAGAAATAGCTTAGTCATGGAGGGAAAAATGAGAGCTGATCCAAAACCACAGGAATTTTACAGACATTTTAAAGGAAACATATATCAGATTCGTTGCCTCGCCAGGCATACAGAGACTCGCGAGAGAATGGTCGTGTATCAGGCAATGTACGGAACCTTCGAGATCTATGTAAGACCGCTTGCTATGTTTATGGAGGAAGTGGACCGCGTCAAATATCCGGATGTAAAACAGAAGTATCGTTTTGAGCTGCTTCAGGATACGGATATGGAGGGAAGTCCCGAGCAGGAGGAGACGCACCTGACGTCAGGCGAGCAGACGATGACCGGCGGAGAGGCAAAGAAGCCGGAAA
>CAKRPS010000092.1 GCA_934385475.1 uncultured Lachnospiraceae bacterium
CTTCTGGATCATAAGATTCGCCAGGTGCTGCGTGCTGATATTAAACACCGTATCTGCATGAATTTCGCTTTTCAGCAGAAACTCATCAATATGGTTTCCACGGTAAACATTCCCCTGTTTGTCCAAGATCTGTTCCACTGCACGATTATGGATTCCGGCATACTGTAAGGCCTGTCTGGACAATTCCATCGAAAACTGATCTTCAATCGCCCTATCAAGCAAGGTATCAATAACCGTCATGGCCTCCCATGTCTCTTTCTGCACATCTCTTAGCACATCTCTGTCATCTCTTTTCATGTCATTCCTCAAATCTTCCCTATATGGATTTAAATCTTTATAACAGTCGCCATAACAAAAAAGGATACGGAAGACTTCTTTGGGAAATCATCCATATCCTTTATCATGTCCTGATTAAACTATTCTATTCCACAAAATCAGATTTTACATAGGCTGTCTGTCCGTTGTACTTGATCTTCGTCCAGCCATCTGCCTGTTTCATGATCACTTCCAACTTTTCACCTACATAGGCGGTTCCGATCTTGTCAGCCGTTTCGCTCGCTGCACTTCTGATACGAACATTTTCTTTAACTGTTACCGTACCGGTTGTCGCAGTTGATGTCTCCCGGCTCTGACTGTTGTCATTCTGTGTATCCTGCTGAGTGTTCTGATCTGCCGAAGCTTCCTGTGTCTCGGACGGCTCCAAAAACTCGCTCTTGATATACGCTTCCGCACCGTCATACTCAATCTTGCTCCAGCCATTACCTTTCTCTTCCAAAAGGGTAAACTCGTCACCTACAGCTGCCTTACCAACCTTATCTGCGGTCTCGCTGTCTGAGGATCTGATATTGACAACATCGGTTGCCTTTACCTTTGTTACCACCGTTGCGGGTTCAGAAGCTGTCTCCGTATTCTCCTCGGTTGTTCCTTCCTCATCCGTCTGCTCTGCCGCAGCTTCTCCATCAGTCGTTTCTGTCTGGTCACTACCCTCAGCCTGGGCCAGAGCTTCGCCTACATTCTTATCAATCTCTGTGTTGAGTTCCAGAATAAAGTTTGCAAGATTCTCATCTTCCGCAAGCATATCGTTGTACACAACTGCCGCTTTGTTATTCAGATCCACCACATCGTCCTGAAGATTGACCTCACGGATATAATTCAGCTCGCTCTCATCCTCTTCGCCATCTTCATTGATATAGTAGTTGCCGTTTTCATCGGTACATACATAATATACCTGCATACCCGGAATCGGCTTATCATAGTCATAGAATTTCAGTTCTGCATAAACATATGCAATGTAGCTTCCATCCTTCGGGCCAGCCTTCGTATACACCTCTATGGTCGGATAGCTTTCAATATACTTGCTGGTCTCCTGCGCCCTCAGGATCTCTGTCTCATCCATGTGGTCTACCAGCTTCTGCATGGTATCGGTATCTCCGGTTACCATCGCCTGATAATACGTATTAAAAAGTTCGTTGATCCCAGGTATTGCATCCTGTTCCATGGTTATCTCCGGAACAGCAATCAGATTGCTCGCCGCATCTACACCGTCTACAGCCACAACTGCTTCTTTTTGTTCTTCTTTTTTGCTGTTTGCATTCACAGCAATCGCTATAGTAATTATTACACATACGAGCAATATGACCGGCATTACGATTCTGGCATGTTTGGAAAGCCACTCTGTCAGACGGCTGATCTTCGCCAGAAGATAATCCTTTATATTGTTGTTTGAGGTATTCATATATAACAACCTTTCTTTATTTTGTTTCCCCCCCAGAAAACTGTTACATTTTCAGGCATAGGTTACAAAACCGCTACCTAGTGCACCCGACAGGACTCGAACCTGCATCAAAGGCGTCGGAGGCCTACGTTTTATCCATTAGACTACGGGTGCCGAGTGCAACAAATCCGTTTTTAAATTATTACAAATTTGTTACATCTCGACTATCATATCACAAGACGCTCCCGTTGTCTAGTCGGCTGAACAATTTATTGAGAATTAAATTTCCTCAATACTCTCCTTTACTCTGTCATACCGATAAATATTTTCTGACAAAACTTCATCCGGCTCGACCTGCGATCCGTTTACTTCCCGCACCATCTCCCGATAAAACGCATAGTCCTGCTCCCTGTCATCTTCCAACAAAAGAACTTCATGCACAGAACTTGGAAGGATTAACAGATCACTTTGGAGCTTTTCTGCCAGAATTTTCAACTGTCCGGAATATAAAAGTGCCGATGCCCCATACATCTTGTCCTTGTTCGTCAGAACATACAATGGTACCCGGTATTCCTCCGACAAATGCTTTTTCATGATCTCCTCCAGCATATCCTTGATCGGAATCAGAAGCTCCGGCCTTTTGCGTTTCATATTCTGCTGTGCCGTGCGGTATAATTCTTCCGTTGAGATTCCCCACATCTCCATATGTTCATTACGGATTGTGATGGTCGCCTTTCCGATCATGCTCTCTCCCAGATCATAATAGAAAATCACGGCAAGATCATTCCATCTGATATGAGGCAGCTGCTTTAGCTGTTCTTTGTTCATCTCATAATGGACAAGCTTATGGCAGATATTGTTTCGCACCATCTCATAGCTGGTAAAAAAGTCCATATCCATCTGCACCGGCCCGACCTGTTTTTCATACAGCGCCACAATTTCCTTTGCAATCTGCTTTATGCTCTCCCCACGACGATGTTTCTCATAGAAGGACTCCAGATAAATCGTCGGTGAAACATTACTGTTCTTTTTTACGATCATAATACCGGTCAGTGTGATATTGTTGTTCTTTACTACCTCTGTCAGTCTGATCTCAACCGTCTCTCCCATACGTTCCTGAATTTCTGTTACTGCCTGTCTTGTAAATTCTTTGTAATCCATGTTCTCCTCTTTCCCATTCTCCCCGGGCAAAAATCATGAATTCAAAAAAGACAATGGCTCCTTGCGTCGCCATTGTCTTACAGGTCAGTTTATTATTTCAGAAAAAACTATACTCTGGATAAATACTCTCCGGTTCTGGTATCAATCTTGATCTTCTCACCCTGATCTACAAACAAAGGAACCATAACCTTTGCTCCCGTTTCTACAATTGCAGGCTTTGTAGCGCCGGTTGCTGTATCTCCCTTGAAACCAGGCTCTGTATCAGTGATCTCAAGCTCTACGAACAGCGGAGGCTCAATTGCGAATACGTTGCCATTGTAGGAGCAGATCTTAACCATGTCATTTTCCTTGACAAATTTAAGGGCATCCCCTACTGTCTCGGTATTTAATGCGATCTGATCATAGGTCTCTGTATCCATAAAGTTGTACAGATCTCCGTCTGAGTATAAATACTGCATATCTTTTCTATCAATACGTGCCTGCGGGCATTTCTCTGTGGGTCTGAAAGTTTTCTCCACAACACCGCCGTTGATGATATTCTTTAATTTCGTTCTTACAAAAGCTGCTCCCTTACCGGGTTTAACGTGCTGGAACTCAATTATCTGATAAACATTACCCTCGAACTCGATTGTAATGCCGTTTCTGAAATCACCTGCTGAAATCATTAAGCTATCCTCCTAAATTTTCACAAATATAATTCCCTACTAG
>CAKRPS010000093.1 GCA_934385475.1 uncultured Lachnospiraceae bacterium
TGCGACAACATCGCAACTTTTTATATTACTTCTTACTGTTCCATCTGTCTTCCCAAAAAACCGGCCGCCGACTGGATAAGCTTCTGCTCCACCTCTCCCATCTTCGACTTCTGATCCGTCTCCAGAAGCATGACTGATCCGATCACGTCCCCCTCACAGATAATAGGGCTGATCGCCTGATGCTGTACATCGTCCGCCTCCAGACTTACCGGAATGAAACTCCGGTCGCCTCTGGCTGCCATCACGCTCTCCCGGTGGTTGATCTTTTCCTCCAGTTCTCTGCTGAGAGGCTTGCCAAGCAGATCTTTCAACCCGCCCGAAACTGCGATAAACTGGTCTCTGTCTGAGATCACGGCAACGTGGCCGGACACCTGCGCCATACTCTCCGCATACTGCTTCGCGAACGTTCCCATCTCCCCGATCGGAGAGTATTTTTTTAAAATAATCTCACCCTCACGGTCTGTAAATATTTCAAGCGGATCAGCCTCCCGTATCCGCAATGTCCGTCTTATTTCCTTTGGAATGACGATACGCCCCAGATCATCAATCCTTCTTACGATTCCTGTTGCTTTCATATTATCTATAGTCCTCCTTGCTTTCACATACATTTCCACATTTGCGCTGTATGGGTAGTATGTGGAAAATCAAGAAAAACTATGCAGCCGGAATTTATACTTCATGTTTCATTTTGCTACACAAAAATAAATTGACAAACACCTTCGGATCAGCTTCCGGTCTGATTTCCTCCATAATGGACAGCAGGTATTCCGGGGTATCCGAGCTTAAATCATCCTTTATAAACCCGGCTTTCTCCATGGCGGGGTAAAGACTTTTCACATCTTCTTCTGTCAGATACTGGTAGATGCTGTCCTGATGATACAGAATCATACGAAGCAGCTTCTTTCCCTCTTCCTTCGATGCAAAGAAATTGTAAAAGGTGCTCTTGCCAATCCCGGCAGCCTGAATCAGCACCTCATTTTCCGGGCCAAGGGATGCCGTAGCCTCATCTAACAGTACGATGGGTGCATCCTTTAACAGTGCCCGCGCGATAGAGATTCGCTGTTTCTCGCCACCGGAAAGGGTGGACTTTCCACCGCCGGATGGTCCTACGATGCCGCACACCATTCCCTGCGAGACATGGAAATTGATATCCGATAACACCTTACGCTCCCCATCGTAGGAGAAGCTGACACTTTCCTGAATCCGGTTCATGCCTACCACAAGATTCATCATATTTTCCAGTGGCTCCTTTAACCCCTGCCCAATCAGGAAAAATAAAATCACGGTCAGCACACCGGATAAAAAGTCACCTTCCTTCTGGAGCAACAGGATGGAAGCCGGTAACAAAAACAGCATCTGTGCCCCGAAGAAAACATAATATAACCCCATTGGCACGGCGTTGGCTTTCGCCGTTCTATCTACCGAGTCCACAAAGGCATCAATGTCGTGCTGATACCGTTTAAATGCCCCCAACGAGCGGTTAAGCACCTTGATAGCCGGTATTCCGTGAATAAACTCTACAATGGTGGCAGTCATCTGTTCCAGACGGTCTGCCATCTCCTTTTTGTAACGCTGCCTTATCCTTCTGTTTCAGACAGATGCCCAGGAGGGTAACGGAAATCACAATCGGCAACTGGGTCACAAGGGCAAGCTAAAATCCATAAAGAACAGTACAGGATGGTAAACAGGGGAGCCGCCACCCCGGCTGCCACATCGCTTAAATTGTGCGCCATCTTCTCCATCAGCTGTACCCTGATTTCATACAGCAAATCATAGGCTGACGGATTATTGTAATGCAGTAACACCTCCCGGATAACCCCGTAGATAGTAAGCAAGTTCAAACAGCCTTGCCAGTCCTTCTTTTCTCTTTTCTTTCATCGATTCACTCCATTCCGCAGACACAGTTTGTCAGCATACTTTTCTCTCTTGCGACCATTTTGTTATTTCTGGTCGCAAGAGAGCACAAAGTTAGTTTGGACTAATTCCAAGTATTTTTTATTTATCCTGCAATCACTTATATCCTTTGCCCTGTGAAAATACCGGCGGCCAGTAGTCCATCGGTTTCACACCAAGCTTCAGTTTAAAGTCACAGTAATCTCCATCCTCAAAGCAGGTCTTTTCCCGGAACAGTGGCACACCGAGCAGACCAAACATTGCATAGTCCAGGTTGCAAACATATGGCATATACTCCTCATACCCATACCGCTTTGCAAAGTTCGCCAACGGGCATACTGTATTGTGATAGCTAAAATCATATCCCTTTTCCGGCGGGATCTGTACCTCCGTTTCAAAGCTGCCCGGATTCTTTGCCGCGTTCTCTGCACTCTTCACATTCCTTTTCAGGAACATTTTATTCAAGGTCTTGGGACTGCTAAATACCTTTCCCATCAGCTTTCTTACAAACCGTGGCATTTTCAAGGTATTTCGCTCATATGTCAGAACCATCAGATGCCACCATTTTGTGTAGATTGTCCCGGTTTTTTGCATAATATGCGTGCATTTTGTCGTCCTCTTTTCTCCTGTCATTCGTATAATAGCCATAATATAAGTATCGGTTAGGATAAACTAACCAGCGTCATCATTTTACCATATTGGTGGGGAAGAACAATTCGTATTGCGTTTTTTCTATTCCTCTGTTATATTAAATTTGTAATTCAGATACCGTTCGTGTATCTGCGTTCCGGGCACTCGCCCAACATTTCACAAACCCGTGACATCATAGTCCTTTATCCGGCATAGCTCATCCCGTGCCTTTTATTTCATTTCTTATGTGATGTCACCGTCTACGAAGGGAGATTCACATCTATGTACCAATCTGAAAAAGTACCTACTAACCAGTCAAAAACACCCACAAAACAGCAACCAAAACAGCCGGGAAAACCATCTCAAGGCAACTATCTCTCTGGCTGTAAGACCCGGATCAAAGTCCCCACCTCCGGACCGCTTACTATCCCCATGACCAACGATTATCTCTTCCGGGCGCTTTTACAGAGGAACAATCACGTTCTCAAAGGGCTGGTCTGTTCCCTGCTGCACCTGTCGCCTGCTGAAGTACAGTCCGTTAAGATCACTAATCCCATAGTGCTTGGCGATGCCATTGATGAAAAGACCTTTATCCTGGATATCCGCGCCCTACTGAACAATTCCACCATCCTGAATCTGGAGATGCAGGTCATCAACGAACACAACTGGGCCGACCGCTCCCTGTGCTACCTCTGTCGGGATCTGGATCAGCTAAAACGCGGCGAGGATTATTCCCAGATCCAGCCGGTCATTCAGATCAGCTTTCTGAATTTCACTCTATTTCCAGAGCATCCTGAATTCTATGCCACGTATAAACTGTTAAATGTCAACAATCATACCTTATATAGTGACAAGCTGCAGATATCTGTGGTAGACTTAACTCAGATACAACTCGCTACGAAAGAAGACAAGGCACACCAGATCGACTACTGGGCAAGCCTTTTCACTTGTAAAGATTGGGAGGAATTGACTATGCTTGCAGAAAACAATGAATATCTCAAAGAAGCTACGGAAA
>CAKRPS010000094.1 GCA_934385475.1 uncultured Lachnospiraceae bacterium
CCAGAAGAGTTCTCTTAAATGCACTGAAATGACAGATATAATTATTGGCGCACAGATTATCCGGCGCATAATCCGGTTTGAAATGCAACGTGATCATATCGTCAATGGTTTTGTTTCCATGGAAGGTTGCCTCATCACAGTATATATAATCAGCATCCTTCTCACAGATAACCTTCATATATTCATATAGCACGCTCGGATGGAGCACGTCGTCATGGTCAAACAATGCAATATAATTTCCCCTCGCCATCGCAAGGCAGGCATTTGTATTTCCGGAAATTCCTTTATTTTCCGAAAGCTTCTGATACGTGATCCTGTCATCCTTATCCGCATATTCCTGACAGATCTTCCCCACCGTGGCATGTGCCTCATCCGATCCATCGGCAAGACAAAGCTGCCATTTAGGATAAGTCTGCGAAATGACGGACTCGATCGCCTGACGCAGGAATTTCTCCGGTGTGTTGTATAGCGGCACCAGAATGCTGAAAGTGACATCTCTGTCAAAAACAGTATTTCTCTGTCTCTCTGCCTCCTGCGCATTCGGAAAGCTTGCCGTTCCATGCTGTCTGCGCGCCTTTTTCTCGATCATCTTCGCGTTCAGCTTACGCGCTATACCCTTGAGACTCCCATAATAACCAAGTCTCTCTTTGGTCCTCATCATAAAGTGCATCACATCCCGGAGCGGCTTTGACATCTTCCAAAGCTTACTTCCCTTGATACGCTCCAGCCTTGTCTCCAGATCAGCATTCTTTTGCTGCTCTTCTTCCAGCTTTCTCTGCAATACCGCCTGTTTTTCCTCTTCCCGCTCCAAAGCGTCCCTGTAACTCCGCAGTTTTTCCTCCTGCGTCATCATCTCTCTGTCCTTTTGTTCCAATGTTATGTTCCACCTTTTTTACAGACTCTCTATGTCTATCTGCTTATCTCCCCATGCAATATCCATGCATCTCTTCTTCCCTGCCTGTCGTGTGCAGAGGACTCCGATACGGTAGGTTCCTCTCTCAAGATCCGCCTTCCGAATCCTGGTCACAAAGCCTGCCAGTCCGATATGCCGCTCCTGCGGCAGAATCTTCTCCACATCCACACGGTGCCAGGGAAACACTTCCGCCTCATAGGTCAGACCATCTTCCCTTTGCAGGACAAGTGTTCTTTCATAAGCTGCATTGTCCGCACCCGGAACATAGCTCCACCCCATGATCCAGATGATATCCGGCTCCGACGCGTGAATTTTATGCTGCTGCTCCGCGCGATCCACCGTCAGTCTTACCTTGCCATCCTTTGCCTTCCGCAGCATCTTTGCCTCCACCTTGGTGGGAACTGTTGCATTGAGCTGCTCTTCATAAGGAAATTTATAATTACAACGGTAATCTGAGGCATTGTCGATCAGGTTATCACTGTAGAACGGATCAACGCCGTCAAGCAGAGGATGCTTTTGATACAGCCTGTCTTTTTCCTTTAACAGGCGCTCCCATTTCTCTTTGTTTTCCTCATCCAGCCCTCTGCTGAGTGATTCGTGGTGATACAGAACCGCATCATTGCGCAGGACATTGTAATATCCACACTCCAGCAGCCGGAAACACAGATCTACATCATTGTAGGAAACTGCCATGGATTCATCCAGCCCTCCGGCCTTCTGAAACTTCTCTCTGCCAACCAAAAGGCAGGCACCTGTCACTCCCGCCATATCGTAGGTCACGCGGTTGTGTCCGTAATAATAATCCCGGTCGTCCGCAAACGTGACCAGTTTATGGGATGGTCCAATTTCCAGATTGGTAATTCCCGCATGCTGGATAGACTTTGTCCCCGCATACCAGAGCCTTGCTCCCACAGCACCCGTATGCTTCTGGATCGCCTGTCCCACCATACGGCCAAGCCAGTTTTCTTCAATGATTTCCATATCATCGTTCAGGAAAAGCAACAGATCGCCCTTTGCGTGAGCTGCTCCCTTATTACACATCTTTGAGAAGTTAAACGGCATCATCTCATAAAGGTAGGTATACCGGAAGTCTTTCTCTCTTCCCTGCTTCTCCCATAACTCCCGCAGTTTCACAGGTAAAACCTTCTCCATAAACAGCCTGTTCTCTTCCTTGCTTCCGTTGTCCACGATCACAAATTCATAGTCTTCATAATTCGTTTTCTCTATAAAAGAGCGCAGACACGTCTCCAGAATCTCCGGGTGGTCCTTCGTCGGAATTACCACCGATACCAGAAAACGGATATCTTCCGCATTCTGGCTGTTCAGGGCACGGTTGCATCTCTCCCGTCCCGATATCGCTGTATCATACACCACATGGTAAATGTCCGGGTCCTGCCCCGTGCGCAGAAATGCACGAATCCCACGCCTCGCAAACGCATCCTCGCGGATCTGTGTAAATTCCGCTCCGGCTCCTGTCAGATACCTGCCAGCCTCAAGTTCCTTCTCCAGACAAGACTTTGCATAGGCAAACCATCCCGCCTGCAGCTTCTCACATTCCCGGCTTTTGTCCTCCGGGAGCACGTATTCACAGTGGAAGAGCACCTTCTGGATCTGTCCGATCTTCTTTTCCGGCGAAAAGACTCCCGGAATCTCATGTAGACTGTCCCATCTGGTACTTTCCTCCAAATGAAGGCAGATATCATAAAACATCTGCTCCGGACTTTCACCTGCCGCCTTTCCCTGCTCGCAGATTCTCCGTACTCCTGCTCTCTCTGCCAGTTCTCTGCGCACTGCCACCACATGACCAAAACAGTTAAACGCAAGGAGCGTGTCCGGCGAATATCCCGGCTTAAACCACGGCAACATTCTGTTCTCAATATTCTTCCAATAAAAATCTTCATCCATTCCTGCCATCAGGCAAAATTGATTTTTATTAAAATATAATTTAACTTCTTCAAATGTCTGTGCATCCAGACAGCCCATTCCATATCCATACAGAACAAGCTCTGTTTCCGGGATATCAACCTCCCATATTTCCTGCGTTTTTCCGATTTTAATTGCTTCGCCGGTGTTTCTTTCCGACATTGAATTGCGGTTGTTATTTTTTATCCACTGCAGATAAGATTCCTGTTGACG
>CAKRPS010000095.1 GCA_934385475.1 uncultured Lachnospiraceae bacterium
CTTTCCCTTATTCCGGAACGTTTCCGGTATCTCCGTTCACAACTCCGGAGTATCCTTCTGCGTTTCCTGCATGATTCACAGAAGTATCTATTTTCATATAGCACAGATCCAGATTGACATTTCCGCCAATTCCTTCCACACTTCCCTGTGAAGTATATTGCCACATGCTGTAATAATCCCCATAATCGGGAACTTCACTGTACTCACTCAGCCATATATTGTAATCAGAAAGGCTGCCGCTGTCTGTCTCCTGTTCAAGCCAGTCTTTCTGTCCAAGCAGACCTGTCTCATAACCGGCTCCCGCTATCGTCTTAAAAAAGGCAGTGTAAGCTGCTGTTCGTTCTTCCTGGCTCAGGTCTTCTGCCCGTGCCTTTTTGCCTGCGCTGCTTCCCGAAAGGAACACAGGATAATCTACATCGTATTTCCTGATCAGTTTCAGCACCACGCTTGCCTCTTCCACAGCCTCTGTCTCATTCTCAGCCTGTGTAAAGAAATAAACGCCAACCGGTATCCCTGCCTCGATGGCTCCCTGTATATTCTCTTCAAAATGAGAATCTTCGATCAAAGCACCTGTTGCTGCTCCCCGGTATCCCACACGGATCATAGCATAATCAATGCCCTGATTTTTCACCTGTTCCCAGTCAATAGTTCCGTTGGCCGAGGATACATCCAGTCCCAGTCTGGCACTGCCGTCTGTCCTCTTTAGCTGTGTGTCCTCCGTACCATCCGCATTTTCCCTGGCCAGATTTACCGCCGTATCTTCCGCTGCCGCATCCACATTTTCCTCAGACTGTATCAGATATTCCACATAATCCAGCATTTTATATTCTGTCTTATCAGTTACCTGAATAGAGGTCACAGAATCCGGCACACTGTAGCCCTTCATCTCCTGCATGGAAACGCTGTACTCGCCGGGCTTGAGTCTGTCAATACAGATGATACCGTCCTCGTCATCATCCGTATATTCTCCGGCTCCCTGTACCTCAACCGTAAACTTAGCTCCCGTCACCGGCTGCCCGACGCTGTCCAGAATCAGAATGCGAAGTTCTCCGGCTACAGAGGCTGCGACCATAGATACCTTTTTGCCTGCATACATCTCAATGCTCTTAAACCTGACCTCCGGGTCAAAAAAAGTTTCATCGTGCACGAAAGCAGACAGATCATTTCCTATCTGTCCGCCATTCTCCATCTCACCATCCGCTGTCTCATCGCCCTCCTGTGTCGTGGCGATTCCAAGCTTCTGCTTCACCATATCCCAATTCGTAGCGGCGATCACCAGAACCAGAATAAGGAACATTCCCACCATGGCCAGAAGCGCCCGCTTAATTCCTTTAGAGCCCATTTGCTACCTCTACCATATACTGGCCATATGCCGTCTTCATCAGCGGCTCAGCCAGCTTCAAAAGCTGCTCTTTTGTTATAAATCCTCTCTTATAGGCAATCTCTTCGATACAGGAAATATACAACCCCTGTCTCTTCTGAAAAGCTGCCACAAAATCTGCCGCATCGAGCAGAGAATCATGATTTCCGGTGTCTAACCACGCAAACCCTCTTCCCAGTGTTTCCACATGAAGAACGCCACGCCGCAGATATTCATTGTTCACACTCGTGATCTCAATCTCTCCTCTGGCAGAAGGCTTCACATTTCTTGCAATCTCGACAACATTGTTGTCATAGAAATACAATCCGGGCACCGCATAGTTACTCTTTGGTTTCTCCGGCTTCTCCTCAATAGAAATCGCCATACCATTTTCATCAAACTCCACCACGCCGTACTCACGCGGATCACGCACATAATAACCGAAGATTGTCGCCCCTTCTTTTCTGGAAGCCACCTCACGCAGCACTCTGGAAAAGCTCTGTCCATAGAAGATATTGTCTCCCAGAACAAGTGCTACATTATCATCTCCGATAAAATCCGCCCCAATGATAAAAGCGTCTGCCAATCCTCTCGGATACTCCTGCACCGCATATTCCAGCCGCAGTCCAAGCTGTTCGCCCGTTCCGAGCAGTTCCCGGAACACCGGCAGGTCTCTGGGGGTTGAGATGATCAGAATCTCCCGGATCCCTGCCAGCATCAGTGTAGACAATGGATAATAAATCATCGGTTTATCATAAACCGGCATAATCTGTTTTGAAATCGCTTTTGTCAGCGGATACAGTCTTGTTCCCGAACCACCTGCAAGTATGATTCCCTTCACGAATACCACCTCTTTTTTGCCTATTTTGTATTATACATATCCTCGTAATATTTCTGATAGTCACCGCTTGTCACATTCTTCATCCAGTCCTCATGTTCAAAGAACCATTCTATTGTGCGGCGGATTCCATCTTTAAACATGGTCTCCGGCTCCCAGCCGATCTCTGCTTTGATCTTATCCGGAGCAATCGCATAGCGTCTGTCATGTCCCTTACGGTCTGCCACATAAGTGATCAGATCCTCACTGACTAATGCCTTTCTCGGATCGCTGTCGGGCAGCATTTCCTGCAAAGTCTCAATAATAATCTTGATGATCTCAATATTCTGTTTCTCATTATGGCCGCCTACGTTGTAGGTTTCAAAAAGTCTTCCCTTTTCCTGTACCATGTCGATCGCCTTCGCATGATCCTCTACATAAAGCCAGTCACGGACATTCTTGCCATCTCCGTATACCGGAAGCTTCTTTCCCTGCAGCGCATTGTTGATAATCAGCGGAATCAGCTTCTCCGGGAACTGATAAGGTC
>CAKRPS010000096.1 GCA_934385475.1 uncultured Lachnospiraceae bacterium
TATATTTATGGAAGCAAACTTCCATCCTCTTTTTTACTTTGGAGTTATTATGTGGAAAACGTTCTGTTTTATACATGCACAATCGGAAGCTCAACGGGAAAAAGCAAAAAATGCATTGACTTATCTCATTTTTGAGATTAATATACCTTTATAACCAATCTCAGATTTGAGACCATATTTTTTTTAATCACAGGGTTTGTGTCTGCGCGCACTTGGCACAAACCCGCTATGCGCAAAGAACGTGTGCAGAAACGGAGAAAACTATGAACAGGAAAACTTTAAAATCAATAGGACAGATGATCCTATGCGTACTGCCTTTCGCTATTGTCGGCGGCTTTTTCACGGGCGTTTATACCCTTGAGCACTCTACCGACGACATGACCAGAATGATTTATGAACAAGTGCAGAGTCCCACTCTCTTCTACATAATCACAACCATTCAGAGCGTAATGTATGCTGTACTTGCAACTGCTGTCGGTTACCTGCTTGCCGACAGACTCGGCCTGATTAAATCCTTCCGCTTCCAAAGAGAAATCCTGAAGAAAACGGTTCCTGTCATTATTTTGTTTGGCATCCTCTTTGCATCGGACTACTTTGTCTTCGGACATTTCATTCCCGAGGTTGCCGCTGACTATGAAAAGGGAATCAGTCCTGCCTATTTTCTCTGCTCACTGACCTACGGAGGTGTCATTGAGGAAATTTTATTAAGATGGTTCTTCATGTCCTTTATCGCCTGGATTCTGGTGAGATGTTTTCTTTTAAACGGTTGTTTTGCGCTGCTGTTTGGCCGATATTATAGAAAGTACGGAATACAGTACGCAATGCTGGGGCACTTTGGCCTCCATCTTGTGAGCAAGCTGATTCTGATTATTTTTATTTGAGGATTTTGATATGAAAGACAATCTTGCAGATGTATGTTTTAATCCTGTCAGACAAAGAATTTTACAGGTCATCCTAAACAGTAAGGAAGCTACGACATCCCAGATTCTTGAGATTCTGTCGGATGTGCCCCGCGCAAGTCTGTATAGACATATAAAAATTTTACTTGATGCGGGTATTATCGAAGTGGTAAGGGAAACACCAAGGCGCGGCTCGATTGAAAAAAGCTATTCTATTGCCGCGCCCACCAGTGCCGGAGAATCAAATGAAGACACTAACCGAACGATTCAGACTGCACTTTTTTCCCTCGCAAACGACTTCTCCGTATATCTTTCCGATGAGAGAAATGACCCGCAGAAGGATATGCTGACTGTCGGCTCTGCAACCCTTATGCTCTCCGACCAGGAATATCTGGATTTCTTATCAGCCTATTCGCAGCTGATCCAGAAGCATCTTACCAATGAACCGTCCGAAGGCCGGAAAGCCAGAAAGATCACATTTATATCGTCCCCCACCTGAAAAGGGGGACGATGAATTATACGTATTCAATTGGAAGAGCAACCAGATTCTCTCGCAAATACGTTTTTTTATCAATCAGACAGAGAATTACTCCCATTCCTCTTGATTTATCCTTTATTTTATCAAGGACAGGATTCGTCGCGCCCATATTGGCCTTAGGATTTCCTGACATTTTAATTTCCACCGGGTACAATACGCCATCCTCCTCGACGATAAGATCTATCTCGTTCTCCGCCGAGGCAGTTTTATCTTTCCCTCTGTAATAAAAAATATGAAACCTGTAATCCTTTCCTTCGTTGGTATAAGATTTCAATATTTCCGATACAACAAATGTTTCAAACATGTTACCGGCAACCGCCGAACATTTCAATGCTTCTGCTGTCAGCCAACGCGTAAGATAGCAAGCCAGACCGGTATCCCTGAAATATATCTTCGGAGTCTTAATTGCCCTGTTGAGCGCACTTGCACTGTATGGCTGCAGCAGATATACAATTCCTGTCCTTTCCAGAATAGAAATCCAATTCTTAATCGTCAGTTCACTTACTCCTACTTCTCCGGCAATATTCGCATAATTGAGCATTTCTCCGGTTCTTGCGGCAACCGCTGTAAGAAATTTTGTAAATGTTATGCTATCCGCAGAAATTAACTCGTTAATGTCTCTCTCAAGATAAGTAGATACATATGAGGAATAGTATTCCTGCCACTCTCTTTCCACATTGTATAATTCCGGATAAAAGCCCTTGTGTATTGTTTCCCACAACTTATCATAGGGTATGAGCTCTTTTTCTATTTCCAGCAGATATTAGCCTGTAGGAACAAAGAGCCGGTTAAATTTCACATTATGAAATTCCCTCATGGAAAGTCCTGACAGTTCCGTTATAGAAACTCTCCCCGCAAGGGATTCACTCATTCCTTTCATAAGTTCCAGCTTTTGCGAACCGGATAAAATAAATCTGCCTCTTTCATCCGACTCGTCAACCAGCAGCTTAATCTCCTCTAAAACATTGTTTTCCTTTTGCACTTCATCGATAAATAATGGACAAGGATTGTTCAGGAAAAACAGCTTGGGCTCCTCCCTCGCCTGTAACCTCGTCAGTTTATCATCAAAATTTGCCCTGTTGTAATCGGGAAAATCATGCTTAATCAAGGTAGATTTTCCGATCTGTCTTGCCCCGGTGACAAGCACACACTTACTATTATGTACTCTTTTTTTTAAAATT
>CAKRPS010000097.1 GCA_934385475.1 uncultured Lachnospiraceae bacterium
TTGTCTGCTTTCTGAAGCTATCATACCACGTTTTTCCGACTTTGCATCCATCTCCTCCGATTATTAAGGAAACATTCATAACTTTTTAAGATTTCCAAATACAACATATTCTTGTCACTATTAAGGAATCTCTATATAATGATGTTGGGGCAGAACCCCGCATTATGATGCCTACGGATTGTTCCGTGCTACGCACTCCCACAATCCTCCCCCAATATTCGCATATCGTGGGACTACCATCCCACTTTTATGCTCATATCGGGGCGGGTCTCAAGGTCTTTCACCCACCCGTGAGCTAGCTCAGGTGGGTTCAAACCTTAATCCCCTGGCATCATATACTACAGTATATCATTTAACACCAAAGATTATGCACAAAGGAGCGTTTTGTCTCATGTCCTATACATTCCGCAAAAAGAAAACAAACTGGCTGGAAATTCTTATTTTCCCGGCACTTTTGATCCTGTTTTATGTGCTGGAGATTTTCTATCTGAGGCCGGTAGACGGCATTAACGATGACTGGGGCATGTACAGCACCTTATCCGGAGCCTACACCGGCACACCGGATGCCCATGTTCTGTTTTTTCTCTATCCGCTGTCTTTTCTTTTGTGCCAGCTTTATCGTCTCTGTTCCTTTATTCCATGGTTCTCCCTTTTTCAGCACGGAGTCCAGATCTTGAGCCTTTATTGTGTCTACAAACGTTATCTTTCCTTACGAAGAAAGCATCAACCGGACTGCTCACTCATTTTGCCCGGCTGTATGCTGTTTCTGTTCCTCTTTATGGTTGCCGACCTGAATGTCCTGTCAGAGGCGCAGTACACCACCACCGCCGGTGTTGCGGCCGCGGCTGCCCTGTTCTGCTTCACAACGAGCGGTATGAGCCAGCCCATGTCCATCTTTCTTCGTCAGAATATCCCTACCTTCGTTCTGTCCTTCATCGCTTTCAGCATGCGGCAGAACATCTTCTACCTGATGCTCCCAATGGCCGGAATGCTCTGGCTCGCCAAGCTTGTGATCGGACGGCGTGAAGGCTGTGAAAAGGTCCTTCTCCGGCTTTTCGTCTTTGCCGGAATCCTGCTGCTTGGCATGGGGATTCTGTTCGGGCTCCACAAGCTCGCCTATCGCGAGCAGCCCTGGGCTGATTTTGTCAAGATCAACCACTACCGCGAACGTGTGGGAGATTTCTATACCTGGCCGGAATACGAAGAGTGTGCGGATCAGCTGAAAGAATTGGGTCTTGATGAAATAGAATATTCCCGTCTCAAAAACGGGGCCCCCTATATCGGTTACGGCATGGATCTCGACGACTGGAAGGCCATGCACGACATTGCACGGGAATGCTATCTGAACCGTACAGACCTTTCCTCGCGCCTGAAAAACATCCCGATCGGGAGCGTCAAAGCCTTTTTCTATCAGGAAGGAATGCAGCCACTGAATCTTCTGGTGGGAGTTCTGTTGGTCCTGACCCTGTTTCTGATCCTGTGGCAGGCAAATTATACTGCACTCTTTGTCTACCTGTGCTATCTATTCGGGCGCACAGTAAGCTGGGCCTATGTACTCTATGAAGGACGCTTTCCTAAAAGAATCATCCAACCGCTCATGCTTACGGATCTGATGATCCTCGGCGGAATTCTGGTTGCCTTCCATCTTCTGCCCTTTGGGAAGAAACGCTTTCAGACCGTTATGGTTCCGGTCATTCTTGTTTTAAGCCTTCTCTCCCTTTTCTGTACCAAGACAGATATTGATCTTTCCTATCATAAAGGACAGGCTGTCTGGGAAGGGCTGAAGGAGTACTGTCACTCCCATCCTGAGAACTTCTATATCTGGAGTTATAATACCGGAACCCTTGACAATTACTGTGAACCGGCATTTTCACTCAGTCAGGATACCTATAACAATTTCTTCTACACCAACTGGGGCGTTGTCTGCAATCCCAACAGCCTGATAAAGCTGGAAAAGCACGGTATCCGGGAATTTGGCCTGGATCTCGCCGACAATCCCAATGTCTACTTTATTTTCCAGGAAGGACTATACAGTGATGAACACCCTGTCATCATGTACTTCCGGCACACTTACCAGAAACAATGTGCAAAAACGGACAGCTTTGA
>CAKRPS010000098.1 GCA_934385475.1 uncultured Lachnospiraceae bacterium
TTTTTGCGCATATCGAGTTTGTTACAGCTTTTCTTTACTTACAAGCTTATGCAGCCTGCGGACTACTTTCTCCCAAAAGGTCGGGCCATGGTACTTTCGCGCCTTCGCCTCGTCAAACAGCCCCCTAAGATCGTTCTGGCTGTTCACGTAATCCCACCAGAGGCTACACAGATTACCGTCATACCGTTTCCACGGTTTGTCTGCCGCGTAGTGGATGATCGTCGGAGTCTCCACCGCTTCCCGGCACTCCTCCTGCGTGTACAATCCCTCTGCCACAAACTGTCCATACTCCTCATCCGAGAAATAGGCAAAACGATTGTACTTAGCCGGGAGATGATAAATCTTCCCCTTACAGGAGATATTCAGCATGTCCTGATCCTGATAATACATCCGGATTTTCGACAGTTCTTCCCATTTCTGCCGTAGGTTTCCACGCCGCATGGCATCCAGATTCATCAGCAGCACACCTGAATTGACATAGCTTCCTTTCATATCTGCCAGCATATGCCAGTAGGGTCTGTCACTGTTCCAGTCCCATTTATCAGTAATATTGACTGCAGCCTTCACACCGGCGAGAAGATATTCTTTCATATCAATCTGCCACAGTTCTTTCAGGCTTCCCCGAACCAGCGTATCAATGTCCAGATACAGAATTCTGTCCGTATCCGGCAAGAGATCCGGCAATTCCAGACGCAGGTACGCTCCTGCTGAAATGCCCCGTACTTCATACGCTTTCTTATAGGGATTTTCAATATCTACAAGCCGTATCTGTGACTGTCCATCTCTGGCTGCCACGATTTTCTCCAGCTCCCCCCGGACACTTGCCGCCTCCTTTGTACATACACAATAAATATGGTAATGCACATCGGGGTCTTTCCCGGCATCCAGCAGGGACGCAACGCTCACTCTCACCTGTTTCACCAGATTTTCATCAAAGCAAAACGCCACATTTATATTCATTATAGCAAACCTTTCCCCTAAATGCGATATCTAGGCTTCTTTTTTCCACTTTTGGTAAAGCAGTGCCGCCGGTAGAAAACACGCCACAAAAAGGCCCCGGGTTCCACTGTCTTCCGAAAGACTCCGCATACGCTCCTTCGCAAATCTTCCGTATACCTGATAAAGGAGCATCATCTTCAGCTTTATCTTAAAGCATACCTTCGGATCTTTCAAATAAATCCGGGAGCGTAGCATCATCCCTCTTGGCGAATAAATCTTCATTCTATGCCCTGTCCTTGTAAGTCCGCCCTCCAGGTAGTCACAGGTATATACATTTTCATTGATATGCACCATCTGATAAGGTCCGGACATCTGCATCCACACAACATCCTCCGCCAGAAACTTTTCTCCCTCAAATGTCGGGAACGGAAACCTCTTCAAAATCTCCGTATAATAAACCTCCGCCTTATCCCCGGCAATGTTTCCATTGATCCGCACATCCCGGTAGGTTCCGATCATCTCATTTTCCGGAAAATATGCCGTATTAACCCGGCCATCCGCATGGCAGCGCAGGAAACTGTATCCACATAGGAGTCCCTGCTTTTCCGTTTCTCCAACACTTTCCTGATAGTCCTTATAGTATTTGTTGTGATATTCCATAATGATACGGATTGCATTTTCCGGCAGATAGTCGTCACTGTCCACAATAAATGTCAGCTCCGTTGCAATCTGTGCAATGCCCGTGTTCAGGGCTCTGTGTTTTCCTCCGTTTTCCTGTCTGATATAGCGGATCGGAATCTTTGCCTGATGAATGTAATCTGCCACCAGAGTCTCTGTGTTGTCCGTGCTCCCGTCATCCACCACAAGCCAATCAAAGTCCTTTTCCGACTGGTCCACAAGGCTCTGATAAAGCTTCGGCAAATGTTCTGCCCTGTTGTACGTTGGTGTCAATATCGTAATCCTACTCAT
>CAKRPS010000099.1 GCA_934385475.1 uncultured Lachnospiraceae bacterium
GAATGTTTCCTTAATAATCGGAGGAGATGGATGCAAAGTCGGAAAAACGTGGTATGATAGCTTCAGAAAGCAGACAATGGCGAAATTAAAAATTAATGATGGAAGTGTGCATAAATTCATGAGTTTCGCAATTGTCTAACATTGTATAAATAAAAAAGAAAGGTGAAAATATATGGGGCAACATAGAAGAAGAGGGCCTTTGCGGTATAACAGCAGGGTCTTGCTGCTCGCAGTGTTGATCTGTTTCTGTATTCTGGCATTGATTGAGATCGCATTTGGACAGAAAAAGATCAGACTGGAGAAGGAGCGTCTGGCTCTGGAACAGGAGAATCAGCAGAGAGTTCAGGAGCTGGAGCGTGAGCTGGAGGAGGCCAGGGCAGCAGCGCAGGAGAATCCCACAACATCGGAGAATACCACAAGGACGCCGGAGGTTGATACAAACAGCTATACGAATCCGAACGCAACACCTAAGGAAAGCACCGATACGGGGGAACAGCCAACGACCGTGCAAAAGGGAGAGACTGCTACGATGGACGAAACTCAGTATGATATGCAGATCGTCTTTATGGGAGACAGTATTCTTGACAATGAGAGAGAGCATGCCGGTGTGGCAGCGCTTGTGGGAAACGCTTGTAATGCCAAGGTTTATAACATGGCGATCGGGGGCACAACGGCAGCCCTTACGACCTATCAGCAGTATGATTTTAACAACTGGCAGTCTTCCGGATTTCTCGGAGTTGTCAATGCGATTTTGGGAAACATACCGGTATCCTACTTTGCCGGAGAAGAGGCAGAATGGATTCTGGAGGAATGTGATTTCAGCAAGACGGATTATTTTGTCGTTGAGTATGGTATCAATGACTTCCTGTCAGGGCAGATTCCGCAGAGCAGATATCTTGCAGATGGTTCAACACTTGCGGTGGATGCAAATCACACATATACGGGAGCGTTGGAGACTGGAGTGGAGTTGCTGCAACAAAACTTTCCCAATGCTAAAATTTTGCTGATATCGCCGCATAATTGCCAGATCTTTAACGGAGAGACTTATGTGGGAGATGGCTATACGGTAAATTATGGGTATGGCTCATTGGTAGAGTTTGCAAGGGGTACCGGATATGTATATGAACAGAACAAGGATCAGAATGTCCTGTTTTTTAACGCATTTGAGGACAGTGGAATCAATGCGGAGACGTGGGAACGGTATCTGGAGGATGGAATCCATCTGACGGAGGAAGGACGACATTTATATGCGGACTATGTCGCGAGAATCATCCAGTCGGACTTTTATCCGGAGGAGTGATAAAGATTGCTAAGAACAGCGTAAATATGGTATGATAAGGGGCAGGGTCTGAAAACCTGCCCTTTGCTTATTTTGAAATTAGAGGAGCGTTGATTTTTCATGCGGGAGTTGGAATATCCTTTTGACAGTGAATATATCTTAAAAAAGTCCAAGAAGATCAAGCGGGAACTTTTGGAAAAGGCAGAGCAGCCTCTTACCAAAAAGATAGCGGTGCTTGGCGGAAGCACAACACACGATATTATCCGCGTATTGGAACTTTTTTTGTTAAATCAGGGAATCAGACCGGAGTTTTATGAATCGGAGTATGGACAGTTCTGGCAGGATGCCATGTTCCCCAATGAAGAACTGGAGAACTTTTCCCCTGATCTGATCTTTATTCATACTTCTAACCGGAATATTACAAAGTACCCGGCCATGACAGATACGGCAGGACAGATCGAGGAACTGTTGCAGGAGCAGTTTGGTCATTTTGAAGTGATGTGGGACAAGCTGGAGGAGACCTATCATTGTCCTGTGATCCAGAA
>CAKRPS010000100.1 GCA_934385475.1 uncultured Lachnospiraceae bacterium
ATAATCCTGGCAAGATCCGTCGCCGTCGTCGAATGGATCTTGCCGGTCTCATTGACCACGGCATCCAGACCGTTTGGCGTAATAAAATATGTATCGTAGCATCCGAGATCTCTCGCCTTCTGGTTCATCAGCCTGGAAAATCCTTCCACGCTGCCCCCTACTGCCTCTGCGATCACCACCGCGGCATCATTGTGGGATTCCAGCATCAGGGAATAGAGCAGATCGCCCATCCGGAAGTGTTCTCCCTCCTGTACATTCAGCTTTACCTTCGGCATCCTCGCCGCATAACCGGACGCTGTCACAATCTCATCCACATCCCCATATTCCAAGGCCAGAATACAGGTCATGATCTTCGTAGTACTCGCCATCGGCAGGATTTCTTTTTCATTCTTGCCATACAGCACTCTGCCGGAATCTGCATCCATCAGCACTGCAGCCTTGGCATATAGCTGCAATTCCTCCTTCTCCTCTTTTGCATACACCGATATTGTACAGGCATTGAGCATCCACAGAACCGTCAGAAACCAGATGAAGATTTTATTTTGGGTCATGGATTTTATAAAAGAAACGCACATAGATTAACCTTGGAAATGTCCTTGTTAATATATATGCGTTCAATCTGTTCCCATGAATTTTTATATTTGTCAGATATCCAGCTGAAGCTGTACCTCCGTCTCAGCCTGTTGTTTAAACTCCTCCATCTGTACCGTGCTGAGCTCCGGCAGTTCCTCCAGAGACTTCACACCAAAGGTTCTCAAAAACTGCTCTGTCGTTCCAAACAAAAGTGGTCTTCCGGGCGCATCCATCCTTCCCACCTCTGTGATCAGGTCAAACTCCAGAAGTCTGTTCACCGCATGGTCGCAGCTCACCCCGCGGATTTTCTCAATCTCCAGCCTGGTGATCGGCTGTTTGTATGCCACGATCGACAATGTTTCCAGAAGAGTATCCGTCAACGTGAATTTTCTTGGTGTCTTGGCAATTTTGATCAGGTACTCATACAGTTCTCCTTTCGTACAAAGCTGCACGGCATTGTCAAAAAAGGCAAGGCTGATCCCCCGCTCTTCCCGTTGGTATTCCTGTTCCATCTCCTCCAAAAGCTTTCGCGTCGTCTTCTTGTCCTCTTCTATCACGGCCGCCAATCTGTCAATCTCCACGGTGTCTCCCATCGTGAACAGTATCGCCTCCAGCACTGCCTTTGCTTTTGCTTCTTCCATTCTTCCCTCATTTCTACGCACGCTTTTTGCGCATGACGAGTTTGTGTATTGTCTCTATTCCAAAGATGTCAGCCGGGTCATTCTGTCTCCATTTGCATCCTTCGTGGTAATCTGAATATCCGCAAAGGTGTCTTCCTGCTCTATTTCAATCCGGCCTGTCTTGATCATTTCCAGGATCACCAGAAAGGTTACGATGATCTCCATCTTACTGTGCTGTTTTTCTAACAGCTTACGGAAACTGAATGTCTTATGGCTTCTGACATATGCATCCACATAGGTCATTTTCAGATCCATATCGATCTCGTCTTTTTCGATCTGTACAAAGGTACTTCTGACCGGATCGATCTTGTCCTCCTGCCGCTTCATCATCTGTTTGAAGATTTCATGAAGCTTCTG
>CAKRPS010000101.1 GCA_934385475.1 uncultured Lachnospiraceae bacterium
AAAAAGCCATCACACTGCCCCAGCTTCGCCGCGTCCAACTGTGCATAATCTGCCAGATCCGCCTCCACTACGCTGATAAGCTCCGAATCCGGTATATTCGCAATCCGTCTAGAGCCTTTATGGCAGATTGCAAGCACTTCTGTTTTCCTCTGAATGCACAACTCTATCAGTGCCATTCCAATCGCTCCTGTAGGGCCTGTGATAGCTATTCTTCTCATAAATTTCTCCCATATGTTAACTGCAAAAGTTCCTGTTCCAGCCAATCTACCTTATCTGCAATCCGGCAGTTGCGCCCCTGCACCCACGCACGTGCAAGCAGCCCACGACGTCTTCTTTCCTCTGGATTTTTATAGAGTTCTTCCATCGCCGCCTGCATACTGTTTTCATCTTCTACAATATAAACTCCGTCTATTTCATGGTATATACCCACATCGGTGCTGATGATCGGCATCGCCGTCGCTGCCGCCTCGTGTGCCACGATCGACCAGCTCTCCAGCTTACTTGGACAGGTAAAAATATCACAGGTGCGATACAGCTCTACTACCTGTTCCCGCTCCAGATGTGTCAGCAGCTCAACTCTCTTGTCTGGGTGACCTGTCATCAATTCATCAATCATTTTTTTCAGATAATCTGTGTAGCTGTTTTCTTCAAAGCCAACCAGTACCAGTCTGCTCCTGCCGATATCGGCTTTGGCAAATGCTCGGATCAGCATTTCTTGATTCTTATATTCTCCATAGTTAGCTACAAAGAGGTATGCAATACCTTTTTCCGTATTCTCATAGTAATGCAGCATCCGTTCTTCAAAGAAAACGTCATCAATCGCATTTTCTAATACCTTTCCATTCGTAAGGCCATGTTCTTTAGCGTACTGATTGGAATTATTCTGCTCTGTGAGATAAAGAGCCAGATCAAATCCGGCCAGATATGTGTACAGTCGATCATAATAACGTTTACACAAGTATTGTTCCCACACCCCTACGATATTCCTCTTTTTCAGCTTTTCCAGAAAGTCGTATTTGTCCTTCCATTTGGAATACCCATGGGAATAGAAAACCCTGGTACACGAAAGCTCATTAAGATGGGGCATTATCCAGTCCAGGGTCCATGTCTGGGAACACACTACTATCAATACATCCGGCTGATATCCTTGTATGGACTGTAAATAAAATGCGGGGGTACTTTTCTCATCTCTTCCCCGCAACCGAAGTGGCCAGTTTGTTTCAACCCTCATTCTGACAATCTTCATATTTTCATAAACTTCTTCCTCTGGAAGCACCTGAAGTCCACTATTTCCTGCACTCGTAAAAATGAATATCTCGTGCCCTTTATCAGCCAGTCCCTTCGCTAAGTATCCTGTTATATTTGCCACTCCATCCTGCGAAGGCCAGAAAGACGGCACCGCAAACATGATTCGCATAAGAACCTCTCTTTCCGTACGCTATCTGCTGCCCAATTACATTTCTATATCTTCTTAACTAAAATTACTTAAATACTCACTAATCTGCTTTTCCGTGACAGCACAACTGCTATCCCCTGTTGTATAGGCATAATACCACTGCGTTACCCTGTGTATGGT
>CAKRPS010000102.1 GCA_934385475.1 uncultured Lachnospiraceae bacterium
GGAGGAGTGGAAGACTTTGTAAATCTGACTTACGAGGGCAGCTTTGAATATCTGGATACGCAGGGCAGCAATCTGTCGGCGATAGAGAAGGAAATCAGCCTTCCGGCTACTGTAAAAGCACCGGTTGCCGAGGGAGATGCTGTTGGAGAAGCGGTATATAAGCTGGATGGAAAAAGGATCGGAAGTGTCTCGATCCTGGCAGCACACGGAGTGGATAAGGCAACCTATCTGGATTATTGGAAGAAGATCTGGAAGAATTATCTGATGAAGAGAACCGTACAGACACAATAGAACAAGAGTTCGCTCGTTGCAGGGGGAACGGAATCTGTGCTATACTTTATAAGCTGTGTAAAAGGATAGGAAGACGGAACGCAGATCGTAAGGGGACTTGAATGATTCTGAAACTAATTTTAATGCTGGCCTTGATACTGTTTTTTATGTGTTTGATGGTATCCATATGGGACTGCAACCGCTTTGTAGTCAGAGAGTATGAGGTGGCTTCATCGAAAATTACAAAGGCCTGTACGATGGTTCTGCTGTCAGATCTGCATAACAAGGCATTTGGAAACGAAAACAGTAAATTATTGCATAAGATAGACAGCATATCACCGGATACGGTCCTGATCGCGGGGGATATGCTGACTGCTGAAAAAAACAAAGATTTTGAGAATGCAGCCTCCCTGACCTGCAGGCTTGCAAAAAGGTATAAGCTGTACTATGGAATGGGAAACCATGAATATCGCCTGCAGCTGTATCCGGAGCAATATGGCAATATGTATGAAAGGTATGAAAAAGCGTTGCTGCAGGGAGGAGTCCATCCTCTTATCAATGAGAATGTCAGCCTGCCGGAGTATAATCTTGCGGTCTGCGGAGTGCAGATAGACAGGCGTTATTATAAAAGATTCGGGAAATATCCGATGAGTGGAGAATATCTCCCACAGATTCTGGGAGAAAAGAGAAACGATCGGTTTCAGATACTGATAGCACATAATCCGGATTATTTTGAGGAATATGCGAAATGGGGAGCAGACCTGGTTGTTTCCGGACATGTTCATGGGGGGATCATGCGTCTGCCGGTGCTTGGCGGCGTGCTTTCACCAAACCTCACGCTTTTCCCGAAATATGATGGAGGCATGTTCAGACTGGGAGATGCGGTTATGGTGCTGAGCCGGGGGCTTGGAACACATACCATCCCGCTTCGGATCTTTAATCCGGGAGAGCTTGTTGTGATAAAGCTGAAACCGGCTAAATAGGAGAAATGAGGACAAAAATGGCATTACAGGTCAAACTGGAGGTGTTTGAGGGGCCACTGGATCTTCTCTTGCATCTGATTGATAAAAACAAAGTCGATATCTATGATATTCCGATTGTGGAGATTACAGAACAGTATCTGGATTACATCAGGCAGATGGAAACAGAGGATATGAATGTGATGAGCGAGTTCCTGGTGATGGCGGCAACACTGCTTGACATCAAGTGTAGGATGCTTCTCCCGAAAGAGGTCAATGAGGAAGGGGAAGAGGAAGACCCCA